>JANXSI010000617.1 GCA_025352765.1 Devosia sp.
GATCGATACCCTGTGGCGTCAGGTACATGGTGACGCCCTGCCAGACGAACAGCGTGCACTTGTGCGCGTCGTAGCCGGCGAGAGCAAGCTGCTGGCCAAGGTCGTCGCGGTCGAAGTCGACCGGCACGAACACCACATTGCCCGGCAGCGGATCGACGACACCGCGCAGCGCCTGACGTTTTTGCGCCTGGGTCACCGGATGATCGACCTCGAACACCGGCAGGCCGGCGACCGGCAACCGGTAGGCGCGCGTATCGAAGCCGGCGCCGAGGATGACGATCTGCCGGGCGTCGCCCGCCGCCTCGCGTTTCATGATGTCGCCGATGTGGCGTTCGCGGGCAATGGCGAAGTTCATCATGGCCTCGATGCCCATGAGGTTCGACAACCCGGTCGCGACCATGGTGCGCATGCCCAGCACCGAGAGCGGCTGGGTGAACGAGGCCGCATAAGGGTCGGACGCGACCCGCTCGGCGGCGGGCCGGGTCATCTCGAGCGCCCGGACGAGGGCGACGCCTCTGGCGGTAGATGCAAACGGCCGCGACCGCATGGGATACCTCGCTAAACTTCGGGCGGTCGCCCGGACCTTTGCAGCATGACCGAGCATAGCGGCAAAGGCGAGACCTCGCTCTTGCCCACATCCTCGTGGCAAGGTCCGCACATGACCGACGACGCGCCGATCCTTCCCCCCATCGCGACCCCGCTCGACCTCCCGGTGCGCCGCGACGGCCGGATCCTGGCGACGGTCGCGGTCTCGGGCGTGCTGCATCTGTTGGTGCTGGGCTGGCTGCTGCTGCCGCCGGCGTCGCCGCGCGAACCCGAACCGCCGCCGGCGGTCAAGGTCGATCTGGTGCCGCCACCGAGCGCGGCGAGTTCGCTCGAGCTCTCGCTCTCATCGGAGGTGCCGCAGCCATCCTCGGCCGAAACGCCATCGTCCGAGGATCTGCCGTCGTCGGCGGCCCCGGCGTCCGACGGGGCGCCGTCGTCGGAACAGGCGCCGCCCTCGGGGGCTTCGGCGTCGGAAGAGCCGACGCCTTCGGCCGAGGCGGCCAGTTCCGGCGCTTCGGCCGCTGAGGGCAGTTCGGCGGCCGAGCCACCCTCGGCCGACCCTGCATCAACGGAGCCGCCGTCCGGCGAATCCCCGCCGCCTCCGTCGGTCGCCGCCGCGTCCGAACCGCCCGCCGCACCGCCGCCGGCGCCCCGCTCCCGCCCGCTGATCATTCCGGTGGGACCAAGCGAGGCCAGTTCGGCCGAGACCGCCAGCGCGCCGGACGCATCCAACGAAACCTCGGTGCTGGCCACCACTGGACCCGATGCCGGCGGCGCCGTCGACGCGAGCAGCGGCGAGGCGGTGCCTGCCCCGCCGGCTGCCGACCTGCTGCACGCCGCCAAGCGCTTCTATTCCGCCGACATGCTCGACGCGCCCGCCCTCGCCAAAGTGCGCGCCGCGCTCAAGACGCTGCCGCCCGAAAAGCGGGTGGCGCAGACCTGCAACATCGAGGCGATCGGCCAGATCGGCAATGCCGGCAAGGGGTTCTCACCCGATGCGGTGGTCGCCAACGCCTTTGCCAAGGCCGAGGTCACGGCCAGCAGCTACACGGTCAGCAACGGCGCCTTCCGGTCGGGGAAGACGTGGCACGCGGTGGCCTATACCTGCACGCTCAGCGACGACCTCAGCGCCGTCATCTCCTTCGCCTTCCACATCGGCGGCGACGTCACCGCCGCCATGCTGGCCCGGGCGGGCGGCGGCTAGCGCGATGAGCCTCCTGACGATCGAGCTGGCATCGCCGCCGGACCGCCGATTCTCCTGGGGAACGCTCGCGTTGATTGCTCTGCACGCCGGGTTGGCGTTGGCGCTGCTGCTATTGTCGCCGCTGCGGCAGATGGTGGCGCCGCCGCCCGAGCCGCTGGCGGTCGAGATCGTCACCCCGGCGCAGTTTGCGGCGCTGCAGCCCGCCAAGCCGTCATCGCCCGCTGCGGCCGCACCGTCCGCTCCGCCCGCCGAGGCCACGACACCGAGCGACGGCGACCGCCTCGCGCCATCCCCTCCGCAGGAGCGGACTCCGCCGCAGACCCCGACGATCACCGCGACCCAGTTGTATTCCGCCGGCATTCTCAGGGAGCCCGGCATGGAGCGCATCCGCCAGACGATGACGACCCTCGCCGACAGCGAGAAGCTGATGCAGCTGTGCAATATCGAGGGGCCGGAGCAGATCCGCCGCGCCGCAGACCGATCCGGATACGCTGGTGCCCTACGCCCTGGCCGATCCCTTGACCGAAGGACTGACCCTGACCGCCGCCGGCGGCGCCTTCCGCAGCCGCCGCAGATGGTATGGCGTCGCCGAGCACTGGGAAGAGCACAACCTCAACGCGGCGGACGAAGAGGAGTAGGCGGGCTACTTCACGCGCTTTTCGATGGCGTCCCAGATCATCGGAGCAATGTCGGGGCCGCCGAAACGCTTGATCTCGCGGATGCCGGTGGGGGAGGTGACATTGATCTCGGTGAGGTAGCCGCCGATGACGTCGATGCCGACGAAGATCATGTCGCGCTCCTTCAGCGCCGGCGCGATGGTGGCGCAGATTTCGCGCTCGCGGTCGGTGAGCTCACTCAGCTCCGGCCGGCCGCCGACATGCATGTTGGAGCGCGCCTCGCCGTCCGACGGAATGCGGTTGAGGCCGGCCACCGGCTCGCCGTCGATGATGATGATGCGCTTGTCGCCCTGGCGCACCTCGGGGAGGTAGCGCTGGATCATGAAGGGCTCGCGGAACGCCTGCTCGAAGAGCTCCAGCAGCGACACCAGGTTGTGGCTGCCCTCCTCGATGAAGAACACACCGGCGCCGCCATTGCCGTAAAGCGGCTTGACGATAATGTTGCCGTGCTCCTTGCGGAACGCCTGGATCAGCGCGCGGTCGCGGGTGATCAGCGTCGGCGGCATCAGCTCGGGATAGTCCATCACCAGCAGCTTTTCGGGCGCGTTGCGTACCGCCGTCGGCGGGTTCACCACGAAGGTCTTCGGGTGCAGCCTGTCGAGCATGTGGGAAATGGTGATGTAGTTCATGTCGAACGGCGGATCCTGCCGCATCAGCAGCACGTCGTAGCCGGCCAGATCCCGCCGCGACGCCTCGCCGAGCCAGAAATGCTCGCCCTTGGGCTTGTCGTAGACCTTTACGGGCTGCACCGAGGCGCTCAGCGTGTTGCCGCTCAGCCCGAGCGAGCCCACGGTGTAATAGTCGAGGCTGTGGCCGCGCGCCTCGGCCTCGAGCATCATCGCAAAGGTCGAATCCCCCATCGGGTTGATCGAGGCGATGGGGTCCATCTGCACGGCAATGTTCAGCGGCATGTCATGAAAGTCCGGTGGCGTCGAAGGCGTTGACGATGTGGCGCGGCCACGCGAAGGGCGCAAGGAAAATCACGTCGAAGCGAAGGTCGGTGGGGGCGAGCTTGGGGTGCCGGGTCAGGCAGAACTGCGCCGCCCGCACGATCCGCCGGCGGTTGACCGCCAGCAAGGCCTCACCCTCCTGGTGCGAAAAGCTGCGCGATTTGACCTCGACGAACACCGTCACCCCGAAGCGCTCGGCGATGAGGTCGATCTCGCCGACCGGCGTTTTCACCCGCGTGGCGACGATCCGGTAGAGTTGGGCCCTCAGAAACAGCGCCGCCCACATCTCGCCGCGGCGGCCGGAGGTCTCGGCAAAGCGGCGGAAGCTATTGCCGGGCTTTGAGGGCGAGGGCGGCATCGTAGACGTCCTTGCGCTTGAGATCGAACTGCGTGGCGATCTCGTCGACCGCCGCCCGCAGGGGCTGATCGGCCATCGCGTCGGCGAGCGCCGCGCGCCACAGATCGGGATCGGCGACCACATCGGTCGCGCCGGCGACGAGGATCACCGCCTCGCCCTTGGTCTCGGCGTCGGTAAACTGCGCTGCGAGCGCACTGAGCGACCCCCGCGCCACCCGCTCGAACTTCTTGGTGAGCTCCAGCGCCACGACGCCCGGCCGCTTGTCGCCGAAGGCTTTGGCCATCGCGGTGAGCGATTCGCCCAGCCGCCGCGGCGATTCATAGAACACCAGCGTTTCGCGGCGCTTGCCGAGTTCGGCGAGGGCATTGTCCCGCCCCTCGGTCTTGGCCGCCAGGAAGCCCAAGAAGCTGAAGGCATCGGTCGGCAGCCCCGCGACCGCCAGTGCCGCCAGCAACGCCGACGCCCCGGGCGCCGCGAACACCGGCAGCCCGGCCTCGCGCGCCGCACGCACCAGCGGAAACCCCGGGTCGCTGAGCAAAGGCGTGCCGGCATCCGAAATCAGCGCCACCTTGCCGCCGCGGCCGAGGTCCGCCAGGATCGTCTCGACCATCGCCCGCTCGTTGTGGTCGTGCAAAGCCTTGCGCGGCGTAGTGATGCCGAAATGCTCGAGCAGCTTCGCCGAGGTGCGGGTGTCCTCGCAGAACACCACATCCGCCGCCGCCAGAGTCTCGAGCGCCCGGATGGTTGTGTCGCGCAGATTGCCGATGGGTGTTGCCACGACATAGAGCCCCGGCGCCAGCTCGGGCGCGGGAAATTCGGTCCCGGCGATGAAAAAGCGGTGCTCGCGCACGAAAAAGACCTGAGTAAGCGTGGACCTCACGTCTTTAAGCAGCCAGTCTGGCTTTGTATAGGACGAGGGGTGGGCGCGCCGCGCGGCGCGGGAGAGACAGATGCAGTCGGCAGATTTGACGCGCAGGCGAGCGCTCATGGGCGGTTTGTCGCTGCTGTCGCTCTCGGCTTGCTCGATGGGCAGCTTCAGCCTGCCCGATTTCAACGCTCCGACACGGCCGCCGGGCGGCACCACCGGCCTGCCGCTCGCGGCGGGCCAGACCATCGGCACCGGTCCGGTTCGGGTCGCCATGCTGCTGCCACTCAGCGGCGACGCGAGCCTCGTGCGCGTCGGCACCTCGATGGCCAACGGAGCGCAACTGGCGATGGATTTCATCGCCGGCAATCCCAAGATGACCGGCAACATCACGCTGGTGATCAAGGACACGGGGCCTTCGGCCGCCGGGGCCGCCAGCGCTGCAAGCCAGGCGGTGCAGGAGGGCGCGAGCCTGATCCTCGGGCCGCTCAAGGCCGACCAGGTGACCGCGGCGGGCGGCGTCGCGCGCTCGGCAGGGATCCAGCTCATCGGCTTTTCCAACAATTCGGGCGCCGCGCAGCCCGGCGTGTTCCTCCTCAACGTCCTGCCCGAAAGCGAGGTCCACCGCTCGCTCGGCTTTGCCAAGGCCGCCGGCCGCAGGGCCTTTGCGGGAATCTTTCCGACCAATGACTTTGGCCGCATCCAGCAGGGGGCGTTCACCCAGGCGGCGGCCGACCTCGGCATCAGGGTGGTCGCGACCTACAGCTTCGGCAACGAGGCCGAGGCCCGCGACGTGGTCACCCAGATCGCCCCGACGCTGATGGCGGGGCAGGTCGATGCGCTGTTCCTCCCCGACCGCGCCACGGCGCCGAGTTTTGGCGTCTTGCTGGGCGAAGCCAATGTGCCGGCCGGCGGCATCCAGATCATCGGCTCCGCCGACTGGAACGACGATCCACAGATCGCCGCGACGCCGTTCCTCCAGGGTGCGCTCTATCCGGCGATCGACGACAAGGGTTTTCAGGCGATCCTGCCGCAATACACGCAGCGCTTCGGCACCGCCCCGCACCCGTTCGTGACCCTCGCCTATACGGCGGTGATCCTCGCCAACGTCTCGTCGCTGTCCCTGGGCACACCCCGCTACGACCGGACGCTCCTCACCTCCGCCGCCGGCTTCAACGGCCGCGACGGCGTCTTCCGCTTCCTCGCCGACGGCCGCAGCGAATACGCGCTGACCATCAAGAAGATCGGCGGCGGCGGAGCGAGCGTCGTGGATGCGGCGCGGATTTAGAGCGCGAGGTCGTTCACGGATTGCGCGCCGTCACGATCCAGATCCGGCCTTCGACCATCACGCCGTCGGCCGTCTCGTGCGCGGCGAGCGCCGCGCGGATCGCGGCGGCCGCTTCGGTCCGCACGGCCTCCGGCTGGTCCTGCAGGGCGCGGCTCGCGGGGCCGATCTGGAGCGCCGATTCAACGGCGGCGTCGAGCCCGCCGCCGGCGCCGTCGTCGAACATCACATCCACCGGGCGCAGCGCGATGCCGGTAAAGCCGGCCTCGGCAAGAATCCGCTCCACCTTGCGCGCGTCGGCGAAGGCGAAGGGGCCGGGCGCATCGAGATCGATCGGCGGCTGCGGCGGCAGCACCGCCTTGGCCGCATCGAGCGCCAGGCTGAAATAGGGGTTGTCGTCGGGCGCGCGCCAGCAGCCGAAGGTGACGCGGCCGCCGGGCTTGAGGCCCTTGCGCATATTGGCAAAGGCCAACGCCGGTTCGGCAAAGAACATGACGCCGAAGCGCGACACAAGGTGGTCGGCCGCGTCCGGCTCGAACGGATAGATCGTCGCGTCCGCCTCGACGAACCGGACCGGCGTTCCAGCCGGGGTGCGCTCACGCGCGCGGGCCAGCATCGGCGCCGAAATATCGAGCCCGAGCACCTGTCCGGTGGGACCCACACGCCGCGCCAGCTCCAGCGTGGTGCCGCCGCTGCCGCAGCCGATGTCGATTACCCGCATCCCAGGCTTGAGCTCGAGCGAAGCGAACAGCACTTCGGACACCGGCGCCAGCAGGCGGTCCATGAACGCCTGGCGTTCGGTCCACACCCGGCCGCTGCTGCCGTTCCAGGACGCGGCCTGTGCGGCGTTCTTGTCGTCGAGTTCTGCCATCTGCGTCCCCCGTGTTGGGCTTACGTCGTCGCGGCGATCCAGCGTTTGACCAATGCGCGCAACGGCTTGGCCTTGGCTTCGATGTCGGCGACATCGCCGAAGCTGATGATGCCGCGATCGGGTGACAACCAGGTCACGAGCTCGTCGTCATCGGTGAAGCTGAAGTCTGCGCTGTCCTTGACCTCGGCGCCGCGGTGAAAGATCAGGTCGAGCTTGTCGCCCGGCTGCAACCGGAAGGTGATGCGGTCCTCGCCGTCGATGCCGAAGCTCGGGGCATTCCACTTGATCTGGTCACGCAACGCCGGATCGGCCTCGAAGATGATTTCGCGCAGCCGCTCGATCTCCGCCTTGCGCGGATGCTCGAGATCGTGGAGGAACGCCGTTACACTCTGCTTGGTCTTCACGCGGCAAGATCCGCAACCACGGCATCGAGCACCGGCCAGCCCTTGTCGGTGACCCTGAGGTTGCCGTTGGGCAGCGTCTCGACAAAGCCGATGCGCTTGAGCTCGTCGATCTGGCGCTGCTCGATCCTGCGGCCCGAGAGCTTGGCGAAGCGGCCGGGATCGATGCCCTCGCGCAGCCGCAGCCCCATCACCAGCAGTTCGTCGCCCTCTTCTTCCCAGGTCAGCACGTCGTCGGTGGTCATGCCGTTGCCGCGCGCCGCAACCTGCTTCTGCCATTGGAAGGGCAGTTTTTCGGCCGCCGTCGCGTGGCGCTTGCCGTCGATCAGCAGCCGCCCATGGGCGCCGGGCCCGATGCCGGCATATTCGCCATAGCGCCAGTAGATGAGATTATGGATCGATTCCTGGCCGGGCCGGGCATGGTTGGAAATCTCGTAGGCCGGCAGGCCGGCGTTCCGGGTCAGCTCCTGCGTCAGCTCGTAGAAATCGGCGCCGAGGTCCTCGTCGGGCATCTTCAGCTTGCCGGCATTCCACAGATCGAAATAGCGCGTCCCCATCTCGATGGTCAGCTGGTAGAGCGACAGGTGCCCCTGCGCCAGCCACAGCGCCTCGGTCAGCTCGTCTTCCCAGTCGGCAAGGGTCTGCTTGGGCCGGGCATAGATGAGGTCAAAGCTCGAGCGCGGAAAGATCGACTGCGCCAGCCGCACCGCGGCGATCGCTTCATCGACTGTATGGCGGCGGCCGAGTTCGGCGAGCGGGCCTTCGCGCAGCGACTGCACGCCCAGCGAGACGCGGTTGACGCCGGCGGCGCGATAGCCCCTGAAGCGCTCGGCCTCGACCGAGGTCGGATTGGCCTCGAGCGTGATCTCAGCCTTTGGAGCGATGTTCCAGTGATGGCCGATGCTCTCGAGGATGGCGGCGACCGAACGCGGGTCCATCAGCGAGGGGGTGCCGCCGCCGAAAAAGATCGACTGCACGGTGCGGCCGCGCGTCAGCCCGGCGTAGTAGGCGATCTCCTGCTTGTAGGAGTCGACATAGCCGGCCTCGTCGAAGGCGCCGCGATGGACGTGCGAGTTGAAATCGCAATAGGGGCATTTTGCGGCGCAGAACGGCCAGTGGATATAGACCCCGAAGAGGCCATTGCCGCGATCGACCAGCTCAACCATGGGCGCGCTTCCTCAATTCGAGACGCTCGATCGAAAAGCCGTCGAAATGCGGCGGGGCGGCAAGCGCCTCCTGCTCGGCGACCAGCGCCATTTCGGGCGCGCCGCTGCTCTTTGACAGCACATGCCAGGTGGCGCGGACCGCCAGCTCGAGCGCTTCGGCGACGGACTTGCCGGCAATCATCTGGCCAAACAGCAGCGCCGCGAACAGGTCGCCGGCGCCGCGCGGCACCGCCGCCAGCCGGGGCGTCGTGGCGAGAAACGCCTCGCCGCCCGCGAGCATCAGCGTGCCGAGCCGATCGGTCCCGACCGGCACGGAGGTCGCAACGACGATCGGGCGGCCCAGCGCGGTCGCCGCAAGCAGCGCCTCGTCGGCATTGCGCACCGGCAGGCCCGACAGCGTTGCGAGTTCGAAGGCGTTCGGCGTCACGATATCGGCGAGCGGCAGCAGCGTTGTGCGCATTGCCTCAGCGACGCCGGGCCGCGCATAGATTTTGCCGTCGTCGCCGAACACCGGGTCGAGGCAATAGAGCGCCGCTCCATTGTTGGCCTTGGTGCGGGTGACCGCATCGGCGACGATCGCCGCCTGTTCGGCCGCGCCCAGGTAGCCCGAGAGCACGCCATCGGCGTCGGCCAGCCGGCCCTGCGCGGCAAGCGCGTCGACGAGCGTCGTCAGCAGCGCCGCGGACGTCGCCTCGCCGGCAACCCCCTTGTGCCCGGCATGGCTCGACAGAATGATCGTCGGCACGCCCCAGGCCTCGTGGCCGAGCCGCTGCAGCGCCAGGCGCGCCGCGGCATTGCCGACATGGCCGGTCACCACTTCGGACTGGAATGACAGGATGGTCTTCAGGCGCCGCTCAGGATTGCTCAATGGCGCCCTCCACAAACTTACCGAAGGCGCGGGCGCGATGGCTGAGGCCGACCTGGCCGGGCGCCCAGGAATGCTTGGTCGAGGCGGGCATTTCGCCAAAGGTGATATCGAAACCGTCGGGCATGAACATCGGATCGAAGCCATGGCCCTGCTCGCCGCGCGGCGGCCAGACCAGGGTGCCGGTGACCTTGCCCTCGTAGATGTCGTCGCGGCCGTCGGGGTCAGCGAGGCAGAGCGTTGCGTGGAACGCGCCCTTGCGGAGGCCGGGGCTCGTGGCGCCGGCCGCCTGCAGCGCATCTTCGACGCGGCGCATGCCGATGGCGAAATTGCGCCCGGTCGGGGTTTCGGCCCAGTTGGCCGTATAGACGCCGGGCTGGCCGCCGATCGCATCGACGGCGAGCCCCGAATCGTCGGCGAGGGCGATCATGCCGGCGGCCTTTGCCGCGGCGTGCGCCTTGATGCTGGCGTTCTCGATGAAGGTGGTGCCGGTCTCGTCGGGTTCGGGGAGGCCCAGATCCTTAGCCGAAATCAGCACCAGCCCGAGCGGGGTGAACAGCTCGCGGAATTCTGTGAGCTTGCCCGCGTTGTGGGTCGCGATCAGCAGTCTGGTGCCGCGCTTCAGCCGAACGAGATTAGCCATTGGGCTTTTCCTGTCGCATGACCTGGCCCGAAGACTGGTGGCCACTTTTCGGGGTCATGCGAGGGCCTGCTGCTGCAGCAGGGTCAGCTGGGTGACGCCGGACTCGGCAAGGCTCATCAGGCTGTTGAGCTCGTCGCGCGAGAACGGCACCTGCTCGGCGGTGCCCTGGATCTCGACGAACTTGCCCGATCCGGTCAGCACGAAATTGGCGTCAGTGTGCGCCTCGACGTCCTCAAGATAGTCGAGGTCGAGCACCGGCACGCCGCGGTAGATGCCGCAGGAGATGGCGGCGACGGAATCGCGCAGCGGCTCGCCCTTGGTCAGGTTGCGGGCCTTCAGCCAGGCGATCGCGTCATAAAGCGCGATGTAGGCGCCGGTGATCGAGGCGGTGCGGGTGCCGCCATCGGCCTCGAGTACGTCGCAGTCGACGGTGATCTGGTTTTCGCCCAGGGCCTGCATGTCGACCACGGCGCGGAGCGAGCGGCCGATCAACCGCTGGATTTCCTGGGTGCGGCCCGATTGCTTGCCAGAGGCCGCCTCGCGCTTGTTGCGCGAATTGGTGGCGCGCGGCAGCATGCCGTATTCGGCGGTGACCCAGCCCAGCCCCGAACCCCTGCGCCAGCTCGGCAGCGAGGTTTCGACCGAGGCCGTCACAAACACTTTGGTGTTGCCGAAGGTGATGATGCAGCTGCCCTCGGCCTTCTGGGCGACGTTGCGCTCGATGGTCACGGCACGCATCTGCTGGGGGTCGCGGCCGGATGGGCGCATAGGCAATACTCGGGTTAAAGGGTCGTTAACCGCCTCTTAACCCTAGGGCCGGGCGCCGACAACCCGCGCGTGCCTTTCATCGGGGCCCGTTTTTGCCTAGATGGTTACAGTCGCAATTTGAACGAAAGGCCGCCCCGGCCCCATGCCGCAGATGCCCGAAGATTTCCTCACGGTGCTCAATGCGCGCAGCCAGGACATCTTTCGCAAGATCGTCGAGCGCTACCTCGACACCGGCGCGCCCGTCGGTTCGCGCGACCTGAGCCGCATGCTGGCGGTCGGCCTCAGCCCCGCTTCGGTGCGTAACGTCATGGCCGACCTCGAGGATCTGGGGCTGATCGCGGCGCCGCACACCTCGGCCGGCCGGCAGCCGACGCAGCAGGGCCTCAGGTTTTTCGTCGATGCCATGCTCGAGGTCGGCAAGGTCGACGAGGGCGAGCGCAGCCAGATCGCCCGGCAGATCGAGGGCCAGACCGGCTCGCTCGAGGACCTGCTGACCGAAGCCTCGAGCCTGCTCAGCGGCCTCAGCCACGGCGCCGGGGTGGTGATCGCGCAGAAGGCCGACATGGTGCTCCGCCATATCGAATTCGTCCGGCTCGACGCCAGTCAGGCGATGGCGATCCTCGTCGGACAGGACGGGACGGTCGAAAATCGCGTCGTGCAGCTGCCGCCCGGACTGACCGCCAGCGCCCTGACGCAGGCCAGCAACTATCTCGCCTCGATCGCGGTGGGCAAAACCCTCGCCGAAGCCCG
>JANXSI010000621.1 GCA_025352765.1 Devosia sp.
CATGCTGCTGACGCTGGGGGCCGCGGACACCATCAGCGTGGTGGTGCGGACCTCGCTGGTCCAGCTGCTGACCCCCGATGCGATGCGCGGCCGGGTCAACGCCATCAACTCGCTGTTCATCGGCACCTCGAACCAGCTCGGCGAATTCGAATCCGGACTTGCGGCGAGCCTCCTCGGCCCGGTGTGGGCCGTAGCGCTGGGCGGCCTCGGCACCATTGCCATCGTCGTCTTGTGGACGCGTCTGTTCCCGGCGCTGCCGAAGGTGCAGACGCTCTCAGGCGGCTAGCGCCTCAGGCCGCCGCGGAGGCCTCTGTCGCGGTGTTCATCGCCACAAGCGCGCGTTTGAGCGCCAGCACGCAATCGGGATCGAGCGCCGAGCCCACCATCTCGTCGACGATGCCGAGCGCCCGCTCGACAGTCATCGCCTTGCGGTAAGGCCGATCGGCGGTCAGGGCATCGAACACGTCGGCGACCGCCACGATGCGTGAGTCGAGCCCGATGGCCTCGGCCTTGAGGCCGCGCGGATAGCCGGCGCCGTCTAGCCGTTCGTGGTGGGCGGCGGCGACTTCGGCCAGGTCGCGGAACGCTGCAACCCGGCCGAGGATGATTTCGCCGAGTCCCGGGTGACGCCGGATCTCGGCCCATTCCTCGTCGTCGAGCTTGCCCGGCTTGTCGAGCGTCGAGTTGGAGACGCCGAGCTTGCCGATATCGTGCAGCAGCGCCGCGCGCCGGAGGTGGCGGCGGTGCTCGTCGCCAAGCTCGAGTTCGGCTGCAATCATGTCGGAAAACAGCGCCACCCGGTCACTGTGGCCCGAGGTGTAAGGGGTCTTGGCGTCGATCACTTCGGCGAAGGCTGCGGCAATGTCGTCGAGATAGTCGTCGTCGATCGGGCGGGCGTGCCTCACCGTCTCGAAGGCGACGACGCGCTGCTGTAGCAGCGGATCGGCGAGGCTCCGCCAGAAGGCCGGATCGGCCCCGAGCCGCTGCATGGCCGCGACCAGCTCGGGATCGAACCAGGTGCCGGCGCGACGGCCGATCTCGGCAAGCGCGGCAGCCGGGCCGCCGCTCACGAAGAACACATCGGTCACCTGCGCGAGCAACGCGATGCGGCCCATCAGCGAGATCGCGGTGCCTTGCTTTTTGGCCGGCAGGCCGGCGCCGTTCCAATGTTCGTCGAGGTCGGTGATGCCCTGGGCCACGACCTCGGAGAACCGCATCTGGCGGGCGATGTCGGCGCCACGGTGGCAACGCGTGTTGGTCAGCTCATGACTGATTTCGCCGGTCTTGAGCGCGGTATCGATGATCAGCTTGAACCTCTCGACGAGGTTCTGCTTCATGCCGGCATTGGCGATCAGGTAGCGCAGGAACTGCGGCGCGCTGTGGTCGAGGAATTTTGCCTGCCGCTTCATTTCGATGTCGTTGGTGAGGTAGAGCTGGCACACCCGCGCGGCGGTGCTCGAGCACCCCATGTCCTTGAGCAGAACGGTGTAATAGGCGTCAGAGAGCGCTTCGCTGTCGAGGCCGATCTCCATGCCGATATGGACGCCGATCCAGCAGGCGCGGACCGAATGCCCGACGGGCTGGCCTTCGGTGAGGTCGAGCGCATAGCTCAGTGCGCTGACGAGTTCGGCGAGGTGGACGATCTGACGGTCGGACATGTTGGCTCCAGCATAGGCCCCCCTGTGTGAACCGTGGACCCGATGCGAACCCTTAATGGCGCCATCACGCCAGCGTTGACGGTTAACTCACGGTAAAACCGTCGCCCCGCCCGACGCCCACACGAGCGAACCAGCGGCGCCTTAACCTTGGCGCAACCGCCGCGCTGCATGATGGCGACGTTACTTTGTTGGTTTTGGTCCCCCTCCCGGCGTCAGCCGGGGAGTTTGCTCAAGAGTTGCTGTCCATTGCCTGACGCGCCGGATTCCCATGGGACCACCCCGACCTCGGTCGCACCGCTGATCGTTTGCGACGCCACCAACGAGGCGGCCGCGCGACGACTGGCCTCACTGCTCTCACTGAACATCCTGAGGCTCGATGACGTGGCGGCGGGCGTTCTCGAACCGGTCCTCGACCTCGTCGTCATGGTCAACCTGCGCGATATCGAGTCGGTCCGCAGCCTGCGCAGCGGCCTAGGCGAGATCAGGCCACGCCCCGGCAACCGCGCTTTTCTGGTTTCATCGGGTGCGCAACAGCATGCCGACGAAGTGCAGGCGCTGTCGCTGGGGGCCACGCTGCTTCTGCGGCGCGAAACCTGTTTCAGGCAGTTGCGGCGAATGCTGTCGGTCAGCGACCGGGCACCGGTCCCGCCCCGGCAGGCGGAAGCGCTGGCCAAGGCACGGGGCGGCGAGGCCATCCTCAAGACCGGCAAGACCCTGGCCGGGCTGTTCGGAAGCTTCACGGCCGACGCGCCGATCGCGGTCGGCGAGATCGAGCAGTTCGGCGCCGAAGTCGTCGGGAGTGTCGCCGAGGTTGGAGCCGACGCGTGGCTCGCGAGCGTGCGCGACTACCACGCGGGCACGTTCCAGCATTGTCTCCTCGTGACGGCGACGGCCGCGAGTTTTGCCAACCATCATCTGAGCGACCGGGAGGCGACGCTGAAGCTGACGACGGCGGCACTGTTCCACGACCTCGGCAAGGCCGAGGTGCCGCTGCATATTCTCGACAAGCCCGGCAAGCTCAGCGAGGACGAATTCGCGACGATCAAGATGCACCCCTCGCGCGGGCACGACTATCTGCTCCGCCAGGGCGGAGTCGATCCGCAGGTGCTCGACGCCGTGCTGCACCACCACGAGGCGCTCGACGGCAGCGGCTATCCGCACGGGCTCAGGGGCGAGCAGATCGCCCCGATGGTGCGTATCCTCACCGTCTGCGACATCTTTGCGGCGCTGGTCGAGGCGCGCGCCTACAAGCCTGCCAATTCGCCGCAGGACGCCATCGCCATCCTAGTCAAGATGGCGCTCGAGCACAAGGTCGACTACCAGGCGGTGCGCAGCCTCGCGGAAGTCTTCGACATGTCGCCGCCACGGACGTTGGGCGAAGTCAGTGCCAACCTGATGGAACTGGAACGCGGTTCCTGATCGCGGACCCCGTTCAGGTGCTGGCGAAATTGATCCGGTAACTCAGCGCCTCGGCGATGTGGGGGCGAGCGACCTTTTCCGAGTGCGCGAGATCGGCGAGGGTGCGCGGGACCTTCAGCACGCGGTGGTAGGCGCGAGCCGAGAGCGAGAACCGCTCGGCCGCCTGCAGCAGCAGCGTCCGGCTCTCCTTGTCGGGATCGACCACCGCCTCGATCAGCGTTGAGGGTGCAGCCGCATTGGTGAAAATGGGTGCCCGGCGGCGAGATAGCGCTCGCGCTGGATGTCGCGCGCCGCCCGCACGCGCGCCGCCACGTCGGCCGAGGATTCGGCGGTCGCCGGGCCGATCATGTCGGCGGCGGTCACCGCCGGAACGTCGACGCGCAGATCGATGCGATCGAGGAACGGACCCGAGACGCGGCCCTGATAGTCGGCAGCGCAGGCGTCGCCGCGCTTGCAGGTGTGGCCGGGGGTGCCGGCGAGCCCGCATTTGCAGGGGTTCATCGCCGCGATCAGCTGAAAGCGCGCCGGAAAGGTGACGCGGGCGTTGGCACGGGCGATCACCGTCTCGCCCGACTCGAGCGGCTGGCGCAGGCTGTCGAGCACCGCCGGGGCGAACTCGGGCAATTCATCGAGGAACAGCACGCCATTGTGCGCCATCGACACTTCACCGGGACGCACCTTGAGGCCGCCGCCGACCAGCGCCGCCATCGAGGCCGAATGATGCGGGGCGCGGAACGGCCGCCGGTCGCTGAGGGCGCCGCCCGCCAACTCGCCGGCGATCGACTGGATCATCGAGACGTCGAGCAGCTCACGCGGATTGAGCGGCGGCAAGATGGGCGGCAGCCGCTGCGCCAGCATCGACTTGCCGGCGCCGGGCGGGCCGACCATCAGCAAATTGTGGCCACCGGCGGCGGCGATCTCGAGCGCCCGGCGCGCCACCTCCTGGCCGCGCACTTCGCTGAGATCGGGGAGGCCCACTGCGCTGTCGGACGCTTTGGCAGCGGCCGGCTGCAGAGTTGGTAGCCACCGAGGTGATTGACCAGCGCCAGGAGGCTTTCCGGCGCCACGATATCGATGTCGTCGCCGGCCCAGGCGGCCTCCGGCCCCGAGGGTGCCGGACAGATGATGCCGAGGTCGCGCCCATGGGCGGCCATCGCCGCCGGCAACACACCCGAGGTCGGCGCCAGCCGCCCGTCGAGCCCGAGTTCGCCCAGCGCCACGTAGCCGTCGAGCGCGTCGGCCGGGAACGCACCGATCGCCGCCATCAGCGCCAGCGCGATGGGCAAATCGTAATAACTGCATTCCTTGGGGAGATCCGCCGGGGCCAAATTGATGGTGACGCGTTTGGGCGGCAGGCCGAGCCCCGAGGCGACGAGCGCGGCGCGCACCCGCTCGCCGGATTCCTTGACCGCCTTGTCGGGCAGGCCGACGATGACGAACGCTGCCAGCCCCGGCGCGATCTGCGCCTGGACGTCGACCGGCACCGCCTCGATGCCCTGGAACGCCACGGTCTGCACCCGAGCGACCATCGTCCGCCCCCATGCCCCATCCGGGAAAAGCCTAACAAGCGACGGGCCGAGCAGCAAGAACATTTGGTGAACACCCCTGCCGGGCCGGGCACTCCGGCATCGGACGCGCGTTAACCATGCTGATATTCCAAAGGGTTAGCGCAAGGTTTCGTTAAGCGGCCCATGTTGAATCAAAGCCATCGCAATTTACCCCGCGTGGCTGTTCAGCATGCTTTCCGCCGTCTCCCCCTCGTCGTCCGTCGCGATCTGGAAGGCTCTGGCCGTCGCCGTGCTGCTGGCGGTGCTGTCGGCCTGCGCCCG
>JANXSI010000632.1 GCA_025352765.1 Devosia sp.
GGAGCGGAAGGCGAGGTTTTCGGCGACGCTCATCTTGGGCACCGTGGCGTTCTTCAGCGGCTCCTCGGGCAGGCCGAACACCTTGAACTTGTCGTAATGGCCGCGCTTGGGCTCGAAGCGCTGGCCGTGGATGAAGATGCCACCATCGCTCAGGGGCCGCTGGCCGCTCAGCGTCTCGACCAGCGCCGACTGGCCGTTGCCTGAGACGCCGGCGATGCCGACGATCTCGCCGCCCCTGATCTTGAGGTTGACCGACTTGATCGCTGGCATGCCGTCATTGTCGTCGGCGAACAGGCCGGCCAGTTCCAGCACATCACCAGCGGCGGTGCCGGCCTTGCGGCTGGCGCGTTCGCGGATCGTGGTGTCGCCGATCATCATGCCGCTCATGTCGGCGACGCTCACCTGTTTGGCATCACCCTCGCCAGTAAACTTGCCGCGCCTGAGCACGGTGAAATGGTCGCAGAACGCCTTCACCTCGCGGAACTTGTGCGAGATCATCAGGACGGTGATCTCCTTGCGCGCCGCCATGGCGCCGAGGTGCCCGAGCATCTCGTCGGCCTCGCCCGGCGTCAGCACCGAGGTTGGCTCGTCGAGGATCATGAAGCGCTGGTCGAGATAGAGCAGCTTCAGAATTTCGAGCTTCTGCTTTTCGCCGGCCGAGAGCCCGCTGACCTGGGTGTCGAGCGGCACGCGGAACGGCATCTGGTCCATGAAGGCGGCGAGCGCCTTCTTTTCCCTGGCCCAGTCGATGATACCGGGTGCATCGGCGCGCGAGATGACGAGGTTTTCCGCACCCGTCAGCGACGGTACCAGGGTAAACTGCTGGTAGACCATGCCGATGCCGTTGGCGCGGGCGTCGCGCGGCGACTTGATCGACACCTGCTTGCCGTCGAGCAGCACCTGCCCCCTGTCGGGCGAGTAAAAGCCCATGATGCACTTGACCAGCGTCGACTTGCCGGCGCCGTTTTCACCGAGCAGCGCGTGGAACGAGCCCGCCTCGACCTTGATCGACACATCGTCGAGCGCCACCAGCGGCCCGAAGATTTTGGTCATCCCGAGGGCTTCTAGGGAGGGGGCGCGAACGGGGTCGCTCATTGTCGGATTCATGGGAGGGCCTCCAGCAACTGGGCCGATGTGGCGACGGCGCCGAAGACGCCGCCCTGCATCTTGATCATGTCGAGGGCAGCGAGATGGTTCTCGTATTTGGTGGCCGCGGTGCAGTCGGACAGCACCAGGCACTCATAGCCGCGGTCGTTGGCGTCTCGCATGGTGGTGTGGACGCAGACGTCGGTGGTGACGCCGGTCAGAACGATGTTCCGGATGCGCCTGGTCTGCAGCACGAGGTTGAGGTCGGTGGCGAGGAACGAGCCCTTGCCGGGCTTGTCGATGATCGCCTCGCCCGGTTCGGGCGCGAGCTCGGGGATGATCTCCCAGCCCGGCTCACCGCGGATGAGGATGCGTCCACATGGCCCCTGATCGCCGATGCCGGCGCCGATCCGCTGGCTGCGCCAGCGCTTGTTGGCCGGCAGGTCGGAGAGGTCAGGCTTGTGGCCCTCGCGCGTGTGGATGATGGGGTAGCCCTTCTGGCGGAACGCCGCTAGCACGCCCTGGATCGGACCGATCGGGGCGCGGGTCAGCGAGATGTCGTAGCCCATCGTGTCGACATAGCCGCCGGGGGCGCAGAAATCGGTCTGCATATCGATGACGACCAGCGCCGTATTGTGCGGGCCGAAATCGCCGTCGAACGGCCAGGGGTAAGGATCGGACGCGATGGTGGCGCCGCCGGCGACCAGGGCCTGATCGATGCGTTCGTCGGTGATAGTCATTCCGCCGCCTCCGAAAGCTCTTCGCCGTAGCGGCGGTGCGGTTTTGCAAAACCCGACGGCGTGCCATCAGTCACCTTCACCTGGTCTTCCCACGGCAGGCGGTAGCGGCCGGCGACGAGGTCGTGCATGAAGGTGTAGGGGCAATCCTGCGCGCCGCCCTCGACCGCGGTGAAGCCGCGGTGGCCGAGCTGGTAAATGTTGTTTTCGACGCCCCAGTTGGCGCGCGCTTCGCGCACGAGGTCCGGCCGCACTTCGGCGGTGATGATTTCGTCGGCGCGACCGGTGACACCCTCGGCGATGATGCTGCCGTCGAAATTGACGATCATGCCCTCACCCATCGAGTCGAACGTGCCGTCCGAGCCGCACATGCACACATTGGCGGTCACCATCAGGTTCTGAAAACTGTTGGCCTGGTTGGTGAAGCGCCACGACTGACGGATCGGCGCGGTATAGCCGGCGGTCCGCAGCATGATCTCGGCGCCCTTGTAGGCGGCCTCGCGCGACATCTCGGGGAACATCCCGTCGTGGCAGATGATGAGGGCCAGTTTTGCGCCCTTCGGGCCGTCGATCACCGGGATGCCGAGGTTGCCCGGCTCCCACGGCTCGACCGGCACCCAGGGATGCAGCTTGCGGTAGTAGAGTTTCACCTCGCCGGTGTCGTCGATGACGATGCCGGTGTTGTAGGGGTTGCCGCCTGAATTGAGCTCCATGATGGAAAAGCAGCCCCAGATGCGGTTGTCGCGGCAGGCCGCCTTGAACGCCGCGACCTCAGGGCCGTCCATCGAGCACATGATGGCGGGATTGATGTCCATCGACAGTCCATGCAGCGCGTATTCGGGGAATACCACGAGGTCCATGGTGCCGAGGTTGCGCCGCGCCTTGCCGACCATGGCGACGATCTTCTGCGTCTGTGCCGCAAGATCGGCGGGCGTCACCACCAGTGGCAGCTGCAACTGCACGAGGCCGATGACGACGCCGTTGTCGGATTTGTTGAGGCCGCCCAGTCCGCTCATTGCCGCCTCACTTGGTGATCGAGAGCTCGCCGGGCACGTCGCGCGCCGCCGATTTCGAGCCGGCCGAGATGATCATGATGATCAGCGTCAGGATGTAGGGCGCGGCGTTGAAGAAGTAGTAGCCCTGAGTGATGCCGATCGACTGCAGCGACGGGCCGATGGCGCCGGCGGCGCCGAAGAGCAGGGCCGCAAGGATCGCCCGAATGGGGTTCCAGCGGGCAAAGATCACCAGCGCCACGGCCATCAGCCCCTGCCCCGAACTCAGGCCCTGGTTCCAGATGCCCGGATAGTAGAGGGAGAGGAACGCGCCGCCGATGCCGGCCATGAAGCCGCCGGCGGCGGTGGCCAGAAAGCGCACCAGATCGACCGAGACGCCCATCGCCTTGGCCGAGGCGGCGCTGTCGCCGGCCATGCGGACGATGAGGCCCCATTTGGTGTTCTTGAAGGCCCAGGCCATGACGATGGCGAGGATGATGCCGACAAAGAACAGCGGATTGACCTGCAGCGCTTCGGCCAGCGCCGAATTGCCAGTCCAGTCGCCGAGGTGAATGGCGTCGAGGCGCGGCGCCTGCGGCTGGATGAAGGGCTTGCCGAAAAAGAAGGCGAGGCCGGTGCCAAAACTCATGAAGGCAATGCCGACGGCGATGTCGTTCACTTTCGGCAGCTTGCAGATGTAGCCGTGCATGGCGCCGAGCACGAGGCCGGCGCCGCCTGCGGCGAGGACGCCCAGCCACGGACTGCCGGTGAGGTAGGACGTGGCGTAGGCGACCATGGCGCCGAGGACAAGCGTGCCCTCGAGGCCGAGATTGATGCGGCCGGATTTCTCGGTGAGGGTTTCGCCCAGCGCCACGAACATGAAGGGGGTCGAGACGCGGATGGCGCCGCCCAGCATGGCGATCAGCACGGTGACCAGCGGATTGTCCATC
>JANXSI010000646.1 GCA_025352765.1 Devosia sp.
TTCGCCCCAGGCAACGCCCGTGGCGTGACCCGAAATCCAGGCATCGAGTCCACCGGCGGGAGTCTTCTCCATCGTGCCGTCGCCGACATTGCTGCCCGAGCCGACCGAGTAGTAGAGCGTCTTGCCATCGGGCGAGAACACCACGTCGCGCGTCCAGTGGTGGTCGGGGTTGATGCCGGTGATGATCGGCTCCCCTGCCCCTGACGCCGTCTGGTCGCCTTCCTTGTAGGGGTACCGCTTCAACCCGTCGCTTTCGGCGATATAGACCCATTCGGGCTTGTCGGCGGGATAGAAGGCGATGCCGTAGGGCTGGTTGAGCCCCTCGACGAACACCGTCTTGGAGATCGGCGCGGTTTTATTCGGGTCGAAATGCAAAACCAGCACCTGGCCGTCGCCGCTGTTGGAGACGAACAGGTCGCCGTTCGGGGCGAACCGGATGGCGCGCGGATTGTCGATGCCCTCGGCCACCAGTTCGACCGAGTAGCCGTCCGGCACCTTGGGCACGGCACCGGCGGGCTGCGGCACGGGTTGCGAGGTGTTGGACGCGCTCGCCGCCTCGTTCGGGGCTTCCAGATCGTCGACCGTGAGTTTGCGCGAGACGCCAGGTGCGTCGTCGGCCCAGCCGCCAAAGGCGGCGTGTCCAGTGAGAGTCGCCGGTTGCTGCGCCGTTGCAGTCGACCCCAGCAGTGTCAGTGCCAGCGCGACGAGTGGAAAATGCTTCATGAAAATGGCCTCCGTTTCGGAACCACAACAAACAATCACCGTCTCGGTTCGATGCGCGGCACAACACGCATCCGTGACGTCGTTCGCGCTTTCATCGTTGCTTGACGATGAATAGATGATACGACAACGCGGCTGCCCCACTTTGACCGGACCCACCCTCATGTCCCTGCTGTTCTCGCCCCTCACCCTGCGCGATCTCACGCTGCGCAACCGCACCGTCATCGCGCCGATGTGCCAGTACTCGGCCAAGCACGGGGTCGCCAACGACTGGCATTTGGTGAACCTTGGTCGCTTCGCCATCGGCGGCTTCGGCCTGATCATCGTCGAGGCGACCGGCGTCACCCCCGAGGCCCGCATCTCCTACGGCGACCTCGGCCTCTGGGACGATGCGCAGATCGCGCCGCTCGCCCGCATCGTCGACTTCCTCCACAACGAAGGCGCGGCCGCTGGCATCCAGCTCGCGCACGCCGGCCGCAAGGCCTCGACCCCGATCCCCTTCCGTCACGGCTTCGACGAGACCGAAGCCGAAAAGCCGCTGGTGGGCTTCGAGTCGTGGACCCCGATTGCCCCGAGCGCCATCATCCACCCCTCCAATTCGCCCGGCTACACGATGCCCCGCGAAATGACCAAAGCCGACATCGCCGCGACCGTCCGGGCCTTCGCCGACGCCGCCCGCCGCGCCGACGCGGCCGGCTTCGACGTGGTGGAGATCCACGCCGCCCATGGCTACCTGATCAACGAGTTCCTCTCCCCGCTCGCCAACGAGCGCACCGACGAATACGGCGGCAGCCGCGAAGACCGCATGCGCTTTGCGCTCGAAGTCACCGAGGCGGTGCGGGCCGTCTGGCCGCAGCACAAGCCGCTGCTGATCCGCATCTCGGCCACCGATGGCGCCGAAGGCGGCTGGGACGTTGCCGATTCAGTGGCCCTCGCGCATGAGCTCAAGGCCCGCGGCGTCGACGCCGTCCACGTCTCCTCGAGCGGTGTCGCGGCCTTCGGCCTGACCGCGGGACCGCTGTTCCAGGTCCCGTTGTCGAAGTCGGTCCGCGAGGCGGGCGTCAAGACCATCGCGGTCGGCCTCATCACCGAGCCCGCCGATGCCGAGCACATCCTCCAGACCGGCGAGGCCGACCTTGTCGCCTTCGCCCGCGGCGCGCTGGACGACCCCAACTGGGCGATCCACGCGCATCACGTGCTCGACGGGCAGGAATACGATCTCTGGCCCAAGCAGGCCCGCGAACGCGTGCGCGCCAAGGATCGAACCCTGCATCAGCGTGGATTTGCCTGATCGGCTTCGACCGGTTGATCTAGGCCGCCGCCGAACGGCCCCGCGGCCGCCACACACGTGGCAACCCGCTTCAGCTTGGGTTCAGCCCCCTGCAGCCAGAAGCTCCCGATCACTGTTGGGAGCTTCACCACATGAACATCAAGATCATCGCCACCCTGCTCGCCTTGCCGCTGCTGGCCGCCTGCGCGCCGCAGGTCGAGTCGACCATCTACCTCGCCGACGTCACGAAGGTGCTTGCCGACGGCACGGCGCTCGAAACCCCCGCCCTGCTGCGCATCCCGCAATCGGGCGAGGAGGACTGCAAGAAGGGCCTCGCGGGCCTGATCGAAAAGGTCCGCGCCCTCGCCCCGGTCACCGGCAAGGGCCAGTGCGTCAGCCTCGATGGCGACCAGCTCGCCGAAGTCGAAACCGTCGTTCAGATCGTCACCGCGACCTCGTCGTACGACCCGGCCAACCTGTTTGCCCTCGTCGTCGCTCCGGCCGATGAAGGCCACGCCTCGTTGAGCTTCAAGGTGCTGAAGCCGATCGACGAGATCATCAAGGCGATCGCCAGCGACGATGCGCCATCGACCGACTTCAAGCCGACCAAGTTCGTGCTCCACCTCAACAATGATGGGCGCGGCTCCGTCGACCTCGTTCCCGGCGAGACCTTCGTCGACAACGAGCCGCATCTGGCCGGTGGCCCGCCGGTCACCCTGCAGCGGCGCGGCGAAGTGGCGATCCGTTTCTCGGACGTTGCCGCCGCCTTCACCGAGAAGGGCAATTCTTACAATTTCGCAACGGTCGCAGTTTCCGACTGATCTGCCGAAATTGCGCCGCGATTGGCGCCCGACACTTGCAACCGCGGGTGGCTCTCCCCACCTGCGGTTGGCCTCAGGAGATATATCGATGACCAGCAAAGCCGCGATCCTGGCCCTCCTGACCCTTTGGGGCGTGGGCACTGCTGTTTCGGTCCCCGCCTGGGCTGAAGAGACGTCAGCCTCCGAGTCGCAGGCCGACGCCGAGGCGCCCCCCGAAGGCGAACTCACCAACCGCGTCTGGGTCAAATCCGGCGCCGACCAGCTCCCGGGCGTGATCAAGATTTTCCTGTCGGACGGCACCCTCGTGCAGGACTCCTGCTGGGAGACGCACCGCCTGTCGCCCTGGCAGATGACCGACGCCAAGACCGTCACCTGGAACGAGGACGGCATGGACATCAAGGCCGACATCGTCACCCTGACCGCCAGCGAACTCGTACTGTCGCTGAAGCTCAAGGGCGGCGCCGTCGAGGAGCGCTACGCGCCCGCCGGTGTGCCCTATGTCTGCCCGGATATCCCCAAGGGCTAGCGGCCGACAGCCGGACTTGCCAAAGCGCGCCTCTCGTTCCAAAGCTCTCCGGACCGCCATCGACCGGAGGCGACCTGGGTGTCGGAAGCCGACGACCTCTCCGCACTGCTCGAGCTGATCTACGACAGCGCCGTCGATCCCGGCCGATGGACGGTCGCGCTCGGTGCGGCGTCGCATTTCGTCGGCGGAATTGCCGCTGGCATCTACATCAAGGACGCCGCCGGCCGCACTGGTGAACTGCGCTATCAGGCCGACGGCATAAGCGACCGCGATATTGCGCGCTACTTCGACGAATATGTGAAGGTCGACCCCACGACAATTCGGCATTACTTCTTGAGCGTGGGCGAGATGGCCTCGACCACTGACCTGATACCGTACGAAGAGTTTGCCGAGAGCCGGTTTTACCGCGAATGGGCGGCGCCACTGGGGCTTGTCGACCACCTCTCCGCCCTGCTCGACAAGGACCAGACCAGCATCTCCTTGTTCGGCATCTTTCGCGACCGCGCGCGCGGTCTGGTGGACGACGAGATGAAACGGCGCATGCGGCTCGTCGTCCCGCACGTCCGCCGCTCTGTGATGATCGGCGGCCTGCTCGAGCGCCGCACAGTGGCCCGCGATGCCCTCGCCCGCACGCTGGACGCCCTTCGCGCCGCGGTGTTCCTCCTCGACGCCAAGGGCGGTATCCGGCACGCCAATGTGGCGGGCCTTGCAATGCTCGGCGGTGATGGTCCGGTGCGGGAGGTGAACGGCCATCTCGCTGGCCTCGAAAGCGAACTGCACAGGTCCGGCCCGGACCGCCCCGAGGGCATTTTCGAGCCGCTCACCGGCCGCGACGGCAAACCCTACCTCGTTCAGGTACTGCCTCTGGGCGGCCCCAACCGCCTCGCAGGCGACGCCGCCGTCGCCGTCTTCGTGCAGCCCACCAGCCTACCGGTGCCGGCCGCTCCCGAGGCCATCGCCAAGGCCTATCGGCTGACCCCGACCGAATTGCGGACCCTCCTCGCCGTCGCTGAGATCGGCGGGGTTGCTCAGGTCGCCGAAGCACTGGGCATCGCCGAGACGACCGTAAAATTTCACCTGCGCGGCGTCTTTGCCAAGACCGGCAGCACCCGCCAGTCCGACCTCGTCAAGCTCGTCGCCGGCTTTTCCGGGCCCTGACTTCCCCGTCCGATCAAACGGGGATTTCGCTTGATGCCGCGTTTAGCCTCTGACCATCAGGATGATTCAGGACAGATGCTCGAATGCTCATGCGGTTTTTGCTTGGTCTCCTTTTCGTCATCGCTCTTTCTTCCCCCTCCTACGCCATCATCCGGGCGATGCAGACGCATCCCGACGCCGCCGAGCTGAAGCAAGGCTGCGAGGCTAACGGCGGCAGTTTCGGCTTTTCGGGGGATGGTAAGGGCTATGGCTGCTCGAAGGCGAACTGCGACGGCAAGGGTCATGGTTGTGTGATTTCCTGCGACCTCGAAGCCAACTGCCAGAGCGGAACTCCCAGCAAGACCATTCCCGGTTTTGACTTTGCGTTTGCCGCCGGCCCCATCAAGACCTTCGGGATGGACAAGGTCAGCGAACCTCGGCTCGCCTCAACCTGCAAGCTCATGCCGGGCGCAATTTTCGGCACCGACAAGGGGAGCGTCTACTTCTGCGTCAATCCCAACTGCCAGGATCACCAGACCTGCAGTATTGAATGCCGGGATGGAAAATGCACTGCCAGCATGCCCGAAAAGCCCACCGTTGGACTGACCATTCTGGGGATTCTGCAGGGCGGAGACAAAGTGAACCACCGCACCACGACACCCGAACCGGACTCCACCAAAAACAACAACGCTCCTGATGCCCCTTCCGAAACATCGCCGCCGGAACCTTCGGGACCGATCATCGGCTAGATGACGGCGAGAACAGCCGGGCGGCGGAGCCGCCCCGCACGCTCTGGTCGTCATCAAGAACTCGCTGCCCGACGGCACGATCGCACGAGACTCCTGTCGGGAGACGCATCAAGGCCGGGATCGTCCCCCTGACCGGCCAGCGAACTCGTACTGTCGCTGAAGCTCAAGGGCGGCGCCGTTGAAGAGCGCTACGCGCCTGCCGGTGTGCCCTATGTCTGCCCGGATATCCCCAAGGGCTGAGCCCTGAGGGCTAGAGTAGCGGCGGCTTCTTCTTGCGCGGAGGTTGAACGGGCGGGTCGTCGAACGGCGACGGGGGTTTCTTGGGCTCATGCTTTTTCGGTTTCTTCGGTGGCTTGCCTGAAGGTTTTGCCCCGTCTTTATCACCGTGCCCGACCGCCATCTCAGCGTCCCCCGATCCCCTGCATGCTCACAGCCTCGTAGCCAATCACCACCGGGCGCTCGAACACTTCGTTGAATGAAACGGAATTCTTGTTCACGGCCGCGAGCTGAACGGCGGCGCTGCCTTCTTTGGACGCGCGCAGAGAGTCGTTGAGCGCGGTCTGTAGCGTTGCCAGTGCCTGGATCATCGTCGCGTCGCCCTTCGTCGTCGCCTCGTTCATCGCCGACTGACTGATTGCCGGTACCGTCCCTTCGCTGCCTTTTGACGCCATGGCGGCTGCAGCGAGTGTCGCATCGTTGAAGGTGAACGTGATCTGCCGCGCCAGGTAGACCTTGGTCACGAGCAACAACGACCCATCGGTGATCGAACCCTTCGCGTCTCCGAGCTGGTACTTTTGGTTGAGAACCAGCGCCAGATTGGAACTCTGGCAATAGTCGGGCTTGCGGCTGCAGAAGCTCTTGATCTGGACCATTCCATCCACGATCGGCACCGAGTAGCTGGTGACGCGATTGAATTGCAGCGCCATTTTCAGCGTCTTTGCAGCCTCAAAGCCCAGTGCGGCGCCCAGGCCCTTGGGTTGCCCCGCGACCCCTACGGTGATGCCGCTATCCACTTCGATCTCGGGAAAGCTGGTGATCGGGAGGACCGTGAGCGTCGATTTGCCCGGTAGCGTGCCGGCGTCGTTGTCGGTCTGCGGCGTCTGCGGCAGGATCTTGTTCGATGCCGAGATGATCGTCAGGTCCTTCAGATTGGTCTTGTCGAACTGATATCGGCCCCGAAGATATTTCTGGATGTCGCCGGTAAGGTCGACGCTGTCGAGATAGGCCGTCCTTGCGCGCTGCTCGCCGTTGCCCTGGCGCACGGCAGCGGATTCCTCGACCGCATAGATGTCCCCTACCTGCAAATCCTCGCGCGGCGGATAGACCGGGGTGATCCCAAGCTGCTCGACACTCTTTGCGTAGGTCACGCTTGCCGGCTGGTTGAGGGTCGCGCTGCAACCGCCAACGGCGAGCAACGACAACCAGGCAACAAGCTGCACACTCCGAGCCGTCATCCGCTCCCCCAAAGCCGCGGTCACGTGGGCGTCGTCGCGCCCGTCGACGACACTAGAGCGAAGCGATGGTCACCAAGTCTTACAAAGTACGTACGCGGTACTACGGGCCAATCGTGCTCAGCAAACAAAAGAGGCGCAGATTGCTCCGCGCCCCTCAGCACTAAAAGACTACTGTTCTATTCGGCCGGCACGGCGCGGGCCAGTTTGCTGCCGGCGCCCTTGGCGAGCGTCAGCTGGGTGATGCCGAACGCCAGCACGGCGCAGATGGCAAAGCCGATGACCATGGGCATCGCCGTTCCGTTGAAGAACGACGACACGACGCCCATGACGCCGGCGGCGATCACCATCTGGATCGTGCCCATCAGCGCCGAGGCCGACCCGGCGATCTCGCCCTGCTCTTCCATCGCGAGAACGCTCGTCGAGGGCAGCACGAGGCCGAGGAAGCCGAACGCCACGAACATCAGCGCCCCGAGCACGAAGATGCTGTCGAAGCCGGCAACGAACAGGGCCAGCAGGACCAGCATCGAACTGGCGTAGCCGCTGACGGCAACCTTCACCACGCGATTGAGCCCGAACCGGCCGACCAGGAAGCCGGTCGCCTGCGACACCGCAAAGAAGCTGATCGCATTCACCGAGAAAGCGAGGCTGTACTGCGTGGGCGTCAGGCCGTAATGGCCGATATAGATGAAGCTCGAATTGCCCAGGAACGCCATGAAGCTCGCCATGCCGAAGGCGCCGATCAGGCTGAGGCCGATGAAGCGCCAGTCGCGCAGCAGCGTCCAGTAGGCGCCGAGCGCGCTGCCCAGACCCGAGCCGATCCGGGCCTCCTTCGGCCGCGTCTCCTTGAGGCCGAACACCAGCAGCACGAGGCTGAGTGCACCGACCGCGGCCATCACCCAGAACAGCAGCCGCCAGTCGCCGAACGCGATGACGATGCTCCCCGACAGGGGGGCGAGGATCGGCGACACAGAGAAGACGAGCATCAGGAGGCTCATCAGTTGCGCGGCCGGCGCCCCGGTGTATTCGTCGCGGACGATCGCCCGCGGCAAGGACATGCTGGCGCAGGCGCCGACGCCCTGCAGGAACCGCGACACAATCAGCCACTCGATATTGGGCGAGAGAGCCGCTGCGGCGGTGCCCACGATATAGATACCGATACCGAAATAGAGCGGCAGTTTCCGGCCCAGCATATCGCTGAGCGGTCCGTAGATGAGCTGGCAGACCGCAATGGCCGCCATATAGGCCATCAGACTCTGCTGCACCTGGGCCGTGGTGGCACCAAGACTGGTGCCGATCGCCGGCAGGGCCGGCAAATACATATCGATGGCGAGCGGTCCGATCACGGACAACAGGCCAAGCACAATGGCAGAACGAACAAGCTGGGCGTTCACGCGAAACGTCCTTTCAAAGTTGGCAAAGCCGTCGTTTCGAAAGGCCCGACGGTTCATTTGGGTTGAATGAGAAAAAGATCGGCGACGCACTCCCCCAGTGCGCCTCGCCAGGGCTGTTATGCCCTATCTATACTGAATCACGGCAGGACACTCCCCTGTCCATCGTTGAATGCCGATAATAGCCGCGCCGCCTTGTCGAGCCACCCATACCCGCGCATCGCTGCCATGCACCATCACCGTATTCTCCCATGTGCCTTAGACGCGCAGCGGCCTGCTAGATCCGCACGGCGCTTAGACCGAGCTGTTTGAGCGGGTTGAGCAGTTTCCCCGCGACGAGCGCCGCCAAGAACTGCGGCAAGGGCGGCACGCTCGTCGCGATCGGCACGACCAGATCGCGAAGGATGGGAAGGAACCGGCTCTCGGACTGGTAGAACGGCGTGAGCGCGAGGCTCATCGCCTGGTAAAGCCGCACGTGCGATCGCCTGAGCGCCGCGTAGCGCTCGAGCGCTTGTCCGAGATCGGGATCGCGCAACGCCACTGTCAGCGCCCGCGCATCAAGCAGCGCCATGTTGGCGCCCTGCCCCAGTTGCGGACTGGTCGAATGCGCGGCATCGCCAACCGCCGCCAGTCCGTCACCAACCGGGACGGCGGCCGTCTGGTGCTGATACCGGGCAAGGCTGAG
Source organism: Devosia sp. (assembly GCA_025352765.1). Classification (GTDB taxonomy): domain Bacteria; phylum Pseudomonadota; class Alphaproteobacteria; order Rhizobiales; family Devosiaceae; genus Devosia_A. The sequence goes on from JANXSI010000646.1 coordinate 8,751, forward strand.
ACTGCCGAAATCGCCAAGGGTAGCGAGGTGGGGTGCGGTCGCCGGCCAAAGACCGGCGACCCGCGCCGACCAGGCTCCGTATCCCGCCCGGACCAAGCTGTCGTAGTCATCGGCCTTCACCGACCAGAAGAAGGCAGCGAGATCCGGCCCGCCTGTGGTCTGGCGGCCGATCGGCAACACGCCGATCATCACGCTGGACCGCACATATCGCTGCATCAGGGCCGCACCGTCGAAGCCGTCATCGACCCAGGGGACGGTGCCCCAGATCGCCGCAAACGGCAGTGCCCTCCGTCGCGCTGGCCCGCGGACGCGGCCGCGGAGCGGCGAGTTGGAGCCCATCGCATCCACCACGAGGTCGAACGGCCCCTCGCGCCGGCCGCCGAGCTCGAGCACCCCGCCCTCAAGCGCGGTGATTTCTGCTCCGGTCGAAATCGGGATCCCGTTCTCCACGACGGCGCCGTGCAACACGCTGAACAGCGCCGCCCGATGGATGCCCAAGCCTCGTCCCAGCCTTGGCAGGGCCGCGTAGCGCATGTCGAGGACGGTACGGCCTGAGTGCGCATCGTGCCCGATGAGGCGGTCGAGCGGCCGGCCGAGTGCGCGGATGGCCTCCAGCAGGCCCAGTTCCCCCATCACCGCCTGCCCGGTCGGCTGCAGGATCAGCCCGGATCCGATCGGGCGTGCGCTCTCAAATCGCTCGAAGATGTGGACGCGATGACCGTCCCGATGCAGCGACAGCGCCGTGGCAAGGCCGGCGGGTCCGGCACCGGCTATGGCGATGTCGAGGCTCTTCGGCATCGCCCTCTCGCTATCGGCTCAGAGCAGCACCTGCGTGCCGATCTCGACCACGCGTCCCGTCGGAATATGGAAATACTCGGTGGCGTCGGTGGCGTTCTTGGCGAGCGCGATGAACAGCCGGTCGGCCCAGACCGGCAGCCCGCCCTTGGTTGTCGGCTTCAGCGACCGGCGGCTGAGGAAGAACGACGTGCTCATGATGTCGAACTTCCAGCCGAGCTTGCGGGCGAGCGCCAGCGCCTTCGGGATGTTCGGCGTCTCGATGTACCCGAAGGTCACCACCACGCGGTAGAAGAGGTCGTTGTAGGCGTCGATCTTGACCTTCTCGTCGTCGGCGACGCGCGGCGTCTCGGCCGTGACGATGGTCAGGATGACGTTGTGCTCGTGCAGCACCTTGTAGTGCTTCAGGCTATGCAGCAGCGCCGTCGGCGCGCCGGTGATGTCCGAGGTCAGGAACACGGCCGTGCCGGGCACGATGATCGGTTTTTTCTTCGACAGGTTCTCGACCAGGAACTCGAGCGGCACCTCGTCGCGACGGGTCTTGTCGGCGAGCCGTTGCCGTCCCAGAATCCACGTCGTCATCGTCAGCGCGACGATGCTGGCGGCCAGCGCCGGCACCCAGCCGCCCTGCCCGAACTTGGCAAGGTTGGCGAGGAGGAACGCGAGGTCGATCGCCGTCAATGGTACGATCACCGCCATCGACAGATAGAGGTTCCACTTCCAGATCCGCCACATGACGATGAAGAGCAGCAGCGAGGTAACCAGCATCTCGCCGGTGACCGCAATGCCGTAGGCGGCGCTCAGTGCCGCCGAACTGCGGAACCCGACCACCAGGAGGAGGACCGCAATCAGCAGCAGGAAATTGACTTGCGGCATGAAGATCTGCCCGGCCATCTCCTCGGAGGTGTGTCGAACCTCGAGACGCGGCAGCAAGTTCAAGTGCATTGCCTGGCGGACCAGCGAATAGGCGCCGGTGATCACCGCCTGGCTGGCGATCACGGTGGCGATCGTCGCGAGCCCGACCATCGGCAGCTGCGCCCAGTCGGGCTGCATCTGGAAGAACGGGTTGGCCGAGATCACCCCGGGCTTCAGCACATAGGCGCCCTGGCCGAAATAGTTGAGCAGGAGGCACGGAAACACCAGCCCCACCCAGGCGATGATGATCGGCTTCCTGCCGAAGTGCCCGAGATCGACGTAGAGCGCCTCGGCTCCGGTCACGGCAAGGAAGATGGCGCCGGCGACCACCACGGAAATCCCGCTGTGCTGGATCAGAAACTCGACGCCGAGCACCGGATTGAGTGCCCACAGCACGCCCGGATTGTCGGCGATATGATAGGCGCCCGAGAGCCCGAGGATCAGGAACCAGACGGCCATGATCGGGCCGAACACCGTCGAGACGCGGGCCGTGCCGAAGCGCTGCACCATGAACAAGCCCAGCAAAATCACCATGACGAGCGGCACGACGTAGGGAGAAAGGGTCGGCTGCACGACCTCGATGCCTTCGACCGCCGATAGCACGGAAATCGCCGGCGTAATGATCGCGTCGCCGAGGAACAGCGACCCGCCGATGACCCCCAGGGTCAGCACCCAGCGCGGGCGTTTGACGAACGCATTGCTCGCCAGCGACATCAGCGACAGCGTGCCGCCTTCGCCCTTGTTGTCGGCGCGCAGCACGAAGCTCACATATTTGACGGTGACGATGATCGTCAGCGCCCACACGATCAGCGAGAGCAGCCCGAGGACCTCGCCAGGACTTGGCGTCCGCGATGAGACGTGCAGCGCTTCGCGAAACGCGTAGAGCGGGCTGGTCCCGATATCCCCATAGACGACACCCAGGGCTCCGAGCACGAGCACCGGAAGCTTGTTGCGCGCCTGGCTGGCTGAGTGACCCCCTGGATCGGCGGATGCGGCGAGTCCGGGTGCGCTCGGTTGAGTCATGAGGCCTTCATAGCCTCTTTATGAGGCGCGCGGGTCGTACACCGGAGGATATTCGCATTCAACCGCTAACAATGCGACAGCTTAGCATCCCGGCGGCTGAACGAGCGCCAATCTATTGCGTTCCCCGGAAAACAAAAGGCGGCATCCGAGGATGCCGCCTTTGCCCGGGTCGAGGAGGAGAACCCCGGGATGTCCCGTGCGCCGAGGCGCACGAAGTACGAACGATTAGGCCGCTTTGGTCGCGGCAGCTTCGAGTTCGCGAGCCGCCTTGGTCGCGTTGGTCCACCAGTTGAGGTTCTCAAAGAGCTCCTTGGTGTACGGCACGAAGTTCGGCGCCGTCTCGTCCCAGGTCTTCTGGCCCATCATGATGGGCATGAAGTCCGAGCCGCCGATGTGGACGGCGTGACGGACCGAAACTGCCTGCAGTTCGGTCATGATGTTGCGCAGGTGCTCGATGGCACGCGCACCGCCCACCGAACCGTAACCGACATAGGCGACGGCCTTCTTCATGAACGGCTTGTAGGCCCAGTCGATGGCGTTCTTGAGCGCACCGGTGATCGAGCGGTTATACTCGGCGGTGACGATGATGTAGCCGTCGAACTCGGCAAGCTTTGCCTGCCACTTGGCGGCGACCGGGTTCGGGGTGGGCATCCAGAAGTCGGACGCCGGGGCGTCGAACAGCGGCAGCGCGTAGTCCTTCAGATCGACGATCTCGACGTCGAAATAGCCGGTCTGCTTGGCCAGCTCGGCAATCCAGGCCGCCGGCTTGTCGCCGAAACGGGTGGGACGGGTGCTGCTGATGATGACTGCGATCTTCGATTTGGACATGTGGGCTCTCCAGTAACAAAATGTAACTGAGGGCTAATATGTGCCTAGGGCCATCGAGCGCAAGCGGGAACGCTCTGCTCAGCTACGAACACGTCGGTGATCTTGTGCGGCCGATGTCGCCTAGGAACAGTTGTGTGCGTAAAGGCACCAAAGGCGTGTGCGCGCGGTTGCGACGGTCTGCGAGCAAGATTTGAGCCGATTGGTCAACGTCGGCGCTAATCTTGTTCGTCAATCACGAACAGTCACTGGGAAGGTTCGGCGTCCTTTTCGGCCTAGTGGCCGCCGTCGCCCAGAATCGCGACATAGCGCCGGACCGCATCGCCCAAGCCGAACTTCAGGGCATCAGCCGTCAGCGCGTGCCCGATCGAGCACTCCTCGAGGTCGGGAATGGCCTGAACCAGCGCCGGCAGGTTGTCGAGCGTCAGGTCATGCCCGGCATTGACGCCCAGACCCGCGCCGCCCCGCGCGGCCCGCAGGCCCGCCTTCCGGCAGGCTTCTGCCGTCGCCCTCAGCCTCGCCAGTTCCGCCGCGGTGTCACCCGCCGGGTCGCCATAGGGGCCGGTATAGAGTTCGACGCGATCTGCGCCGACCTCGGCCGCCATGGCCGGGATCGCGGGATCCGCATTGATGAACAGCGAGACGCGCATGCCGCCGTTCTGCAGCCGCTCGATCACCTGTGCGAGCATGTCGCCGTGGGCGGCAATGTCCCAGCCATGGTCGGATGTCGACTGGGCCGGATCGTCGGGCACCAGCGTCACCTGATCGGGACGCACCACTTCGCACAGCTTCAGGAACGCCTCATCGGGATAGCCCTCGATGTTGAACTCCTTGTCCGGCCATTCGTCGCGGAGGAGATCGCCCAGCGCGAACACGTCGCTTCGCCGGATGTGCCGCTCGTCCGGACGCGGATGCACGGTGACGCCGTCGGCCCCCGCCCCGAGCGCCACGCGGGCGAGGTCGACGACGCTCGGCCACGGCAGCTCACGCCGGTTGCGGAGATAGGCGATGGCGTTGAGGTTGACGGAGAGATTGGCCATTGGTCACCATGCAGTTGCAGCCGGACCCTTAGCGCATTGAATGAAGCGGGCCAAATGCAACTCGGTGATGCCGCGCATCGCCGGCGGCGATGGCTAGCCCGCCGCGACCGGCAGCCAGCGACGTTCTGCG
>JANXSI010000678.1 GCA_025352765.1 Devosia sp.
GCGGCGCCGCGTGGACCGAGACGACGACGCCGGCGACGCTGAACGCAAACGTCAGCGCCACGAGGATCGCGCCTCCGATCGACACCGCCCGATAGGTCTCGAGTACACTTCGAAGAGAAGAATCGTCCCGCACGGCGCCCCACCGGAATAGCCCAGGTCATGACTAGCGTGGCGCGCGCCGGTTCAGCCGGGGATTAAAATGCATTAAAGTTTAGTGACTTAAGTCAGCCCGATGACCGTATGTCGGTTCCATGACAGTCATGTAACAAAGGCCCGGCGGGCCCCGCAATGATTGGCCGCATCGCTGATATCGGCTTAATTGGCCGCGGCGGCGCCGGCAGGCTTGCCGACCCAAGGTTGCCAGATCTCGGCGCGCGCCGCGACGAATGCGTCGGCGACCCCTTCAATGGTCGCCCCCGGCTCGTTGAGATTTTGCAGCAGCGCATTCATTTCGGCAAACGGCATACGCGCGCGCTGAAAATACGCAGCGACCTCAGGCGCCTCGAGATACACCCACTGGGCAAGCGCGATGATTACCGGATCGGGCGAAAAGCTCGAGGGCTTCGGTTCGGCGCAGGCCATTCGCCCGAGACAGGCGAAATTGTCCTTGTTGAACGGCCCCAGGTCCACCGGCTTGAAGCCGAACTGCGCCAGCACGGCATTTGGCTGCCAGTAGTAAAAGAGGATCGGTTGCTTGCGGCTGACCGCCTCGGCGATCAGCGTATCGAGTTCGAACCGGTTCGCCGGCTCGACCACCTCGAACAGGTCGGTAAGGCCGCTGGCGCGGATCAGGTTGCGGTTGATCACCGCACAGGCCCAGTCGGGCGGGCATGAGATGAACCGCGCTTTCTTGCCGCCGGCAGCGACGAAATCCTTCCAGTAGGTCTTGAGGTTCTCGACCCTGGTGACGTCAGGGTGGGCCGACGCCTCATAATCCGGCACGAACCAGCCTTCGAGCATGGGGTCGGCGTAGGTCGCCCCGGCCTGCCGGACTTCCTGGGTCTTGACCGCCCCGTTCCAGACGTCGGGAACGCGCGTGATCCACAGCTCCGGCGCCACCGCCGGCTGACCATTGACGCCCATCGAAGAGGCGGTCGCCGCGAGGTCGCCGGGAACCACCTCGACATCGCAGCCGAAATTCTGGCGGATCAGTCGGGCATGGATCTCTGCGAGCAGTTGCGCCGAGGGCCACTGCATTCTGGCGATCGAAATCGTCTGCCCGCCGCACGGCGCGGGGGGCGCCGGCGCCTCGGACGACGAGGGGACGGACTCGTCACCGCCATCGATGGTCGGAAGCGAGACGCTGGTATCGGGGAGTGTGACGATGCTGTCCTGCGCGCCGCCAGGACCGACGGAGCCGGTAAGCAGGGCGGCGGCCAGGCAGGCGCCGATGGTCAGTTTTCGCCAAATCACGATCGGACCCTATGCGGTTCCTGCACTGTTAAGCAACGGCGCAAAGCCGTTCCAGTCTTGATCAAATCGAGGTGACTCATGTCACCGATTTATGCAATATCGCCCGCAGCGGAGCGCCTTTTCGGGGCTCCCAACAAGATGCCGCCCCTGCCGACAAGACCAGAATAGGTCGAAGGGAGGGAGCGGCAATTGCAGAGGGACATCCATGATCAATGTGAACAAATTCGTCGGTCTCGCGGCCGTCGCAGCCATTCTGGCCGCCTCTCCCGCGCTGGCTGAAGACGTCAAGCTCGGCATTCTGGGCGATATCACCGGGCCGATCGAAAGCCTGGCGCCGCCGATCGTTGCCGGCGCGCAGCTTGCCTTTGACGAGGTCAATGCTCAGGGCGGCATCCTCGGCGGTGGCAAGATCACCGTCGTCACTGGCGACAGCGCCTGCGACCCGTCCGTTGCCGGCCCCGCCGCTGACAAGCTCGTCAACACCGACAAGGTGACCGGCATCGTCGGCGCCTTCTGCACCGGCGCCACCATCGGCGCCGCCACTGCCGCGGGCATTCCCGGCGGCGTCGTCATGATCTCCCCGTCGGCTACCGCGCCGGCCCTCACCACGCTGGCCGACAGCGACCTGGTTTATCGCACGGCACCGTCCGATGCGTTCCAGGGCGTCAAGCTGGCCGACCTCCTGATGCAGAAGGGCATCAAGGAAGTCGCTCTGACCTACGTCAACAACGACTACGGCAAGGGCCTCGCCGATGTGTTTAAGGCGCAGTACGCCAAGGACGGTGGCAAGGTGACGGCCGACGTTTCGCATGAAGACGGCAAGGCCGACTATCGCGCCGAACTCGGCCAGCTGGCCGCCGGCGGCACCCAGGACCTCGTGATCATCGCCTATGCTTCGGGCTCGGGCCACACGATCCTGCAGCAGGCTGTCGAGTCCGGCGACTTCACCGCCTATATCGGCGTCGACGGCATGATCGGCGACGAAGCCCTCGCGGGCATCGACCCGGCCGCGCTCAATGGCAAGGTCTTTGCGACCCGCGCTGGCGCATATGCCGGTGCCTCGGCCGACCTCTACAAGAAGCTCGCGACCGATGCGAAGCAGGATCCGGCCGCGACCTACGCGCCGCAGGCCTACGACGCGGCGTTCCTGCTTGCCCTCGCCGTCGAAAAGAACGGTTCGGCCAAGCGTGAGGGCCTGTCCAAGGCGCTTCGCGACGTTGCCACCGCCCCCGGCGAGAAGATCCAGCCCGGCGAGTGGAGCAAGGCCGTCGAGCTGATCAAGGCCGGCAAGGATATCGACTATGACGGCGCCGCTGGCCCCGCCGAGTTCGACGCCGCCGGCGATGTCGACGGCATCATCGTCGAAGTCGACGTCAAGGACGGCAAGTTCGTGGAAGTCGGCCCGGTCAAGTGATCGGCTGAACTTCGCTGAAGCGTCGAGGCCCGGGAGCGATCCCGGGCCTTTTTGTTCGCCTACGCCACGGGCGTTGACAAGAGACCATCGGTCACCTAATTAGAGACCATCAGTTTCTTATCGTCAGCACCGCGGAGCGCAGCGCCATGAGTTTCACAGTCGAGAACATCCCAGACCAGACCGGCAAACTTGCCGTCATCACCGGGGCCACCGGCGGTCTGGGCTACGAGACGGCACTTGCGCTCGCCGGCGCTGGCGCGACGGTGATCCTGACCGGCCGCAATGCGGAAAAGGGCGCTGCCGCGCTGTCCGGCATTCGGGCCATCCACCCCAAGGCCGACATCGCCTATGACACGCTCGATCTGGCGAGCCTGAGGAGCGTTGCCGAGTTCGCCGACCGGATCGCGCAGCAGCGCAATCGGATCGACATTCTGGTCAACAACGCAGGCGTCATGGCGCCGCCCAAGCGGCAGGTGACGGCCGATGGGTTCGAAATGCAGTTCGGTACCAATTACCTGGGCCACTTTGCCCTGACCGCCCACCTGCTCCCGCAGTTGATCGCGGGAAAGGCGCGGGTCGTCTCGCTGTCGAGCGTTGCCGCGCGCGGCGCTCGCATCGACTTTGATGACCTGCAGGCGACGCGGCGCTACACCCCGTTCGTCTCCTACGGCCAGAGCAAGCTTGCCATGCTGATGTTTGCCTTCGAGTTGCAACGACGGTCCGACTTCGCCGGCTGGGGCCTGACCTCGATCGGCGCACATCCCGGCGTTTCTCGCACCAGTCTGATCGAAAACGGTCCCGGCCAGGGCGGCGCGATGCGGCTGGCTGTCGTGAAATTCTTCGCCGGGCTGGCCATGAACATCATGGCCCAGTCGGCTGCCGACGGCGCCCTGCCGCAACTGTTTGCCGCCACCGCCCCCGATGCACGCCCAGGCGGCTATTATGGTCCCGCCAATATGGGAGAATACAAGGGCCCCGTGACCACGGCGAAGCCGCCTCAGCCGGCACTCGACGTCGCGGCGGCAGGAAGGCTCTGGGCTGCCTCGCAGCAATTGACGCAGCTCCCCTTCTCGATCGATAGAACGGCCGCATGAGCACACCAGAATCGCTCGGTTTTGTCCGAGCGCGCAAACCTGCCGAACGCGAGGTGCGCCGCGAGGCCATTCTCGCGGCGGCTGCGACGCTGTTCGACGCCGAGGGCGTGCAAGGCACCGGGCTCAATGCAATTGCCGCCAAGGCCGGCTTCACCAAATCCAACATCTACCGCTATTTCGAAAGCCGTGAGGAAGTCCTGCTCTCGCTGATGATCGAGAGCTTCGACGACCTCACG
>JANXSI010000013.1 GCA_025352765.1 Devosia sp.
GCTCAAGCAATCCAAGGTCAACCCGATCGTGGTGCATGGCGGCGGGCCGCAGATCGCCTCGATGCTGAAGAGCCTCGGGATCGAGAGCAAGTTCGAGGGCGGGCTGCGCGTCACCGACCAGCGCACCATGGACGTGGTCGAGATGGTGCTGGCCGGCTCGATCAACAAGGAAATCGTCGCGCTGATCAATGCCGAAGGCGAATGGGCGATCGGCCTGTGCGGCAAGGACGGCAACATGGTGTTCGCCAAAAAGGCGAACAAGACTGTCAGAGACCCGGGGTCCGAGATCGAGCGCGTGCTGGATCTCGGCTTTGTTGGCGAGCCCGTCGAAGTCGACCGGACGCTCCTCGACCTGCTGGCGCGTTCGGAGATGATTCCGGTGATCGCGCCGGTCGCGCCGGGGCGCGACGGCATGACCTACAATATCAATGCCGACACTTTCGCGGGTGCGATTGCCGGCTCGCTCGGGGCCAAGCGCCTGCTGTTTCTGACGGACGTCGACGGCGTGCTTGGCCGAGACAAGAAGCTGATCCCCGAGTTGACGGTACGGGACGCGCGGTCCCTGATCGCCGACGGCACGATCTCGGGCGGCATGATTCCCAAGGTCGAAACCTGTCTCGAGGCGCTGGAAAACGGCGTCGAGGGCGTGGTGATCCTCAACGGCAAGACGCCGCATGTGGTGCTGGTGGAACTCTTCACCGAACACGGCGCCGGCACGCTGATCGTCCGGTAAGCGACTCGCCAAGGTCCGGAATTAAGAAGGGCGCCCGTAGGCGCCCTTTGCATTTCAGGCTTCGACCGGCATCGGCGGGCGGGCGTGGACCGGGGTTCCGGGCGTGTCGCTCTTGCGCTTGAGGGTGAAGACCAGCAGCATCACGAGGCTGAAGCTGGCGATCTGGTACCAGAAGGCCGTGGCGGTGGCGCTGGCGAAGGTCGCGTGGACCACGGCGGGGCCGGACTTGAACAGTTCGGCGACATCGCCGATGCGGGTGAAGAAGATTTCGCCCACGAGGGCGACGCCGATCGCACCGCCGACCTGCTGGAAGGCCTGGAGCGAGCCCGAGGCCGCTCCCGCGTCGCGTCCCGGAACGCCCGCCAGTACCGCTTGGAACAGCGCCGAGAAGCCGAGACCGAGGCCGAGACCGGCCACCAGCAGCGGCGGCAGGAAGGTCCAGTGGTCGACGCTGTCGCCGAGCCCCAGCACGATGAAATGCAGCCATAGGATGCCGCCGGCCAGCATGGCGCAGGCGATGGCGAGGCGAACCCGCAGATAGTGCGCGCCGAAGCGCCCAGAGATCAGCGAGATGACGAGGACCCCGACCGAGAACGGCGTGTTGGTGAGCCCCGACTCGATCGGCGTGAAGCCGTAGCCGACCTGGAGCATCAGCGAGATCACCATGAAGAACGCCGGAATGCCCGAGGCGAAGATGGTGGTGACCAGCGCGCCCAGCGCAAAGTTACGGTTGGTGATGAGGCTGAAGCTCAGCAGTTGCGGCTGGTTGAGCCGTGCCATCCGGCGCTCCCAGAAGACGAAGAGCACGAGGCCGACGGCCGAGGCGAGCATCAGGGCCCAGCACCAGGCGGGCCAGCCATAGCCGCGGCCTTCGATCAGCGGATAGACCAGGGCCACCATGCTGGCGCCGAACAACGCGATGCCGACGAAATCGTTCCTGAGATCGGGGTGGCCGGGCGGACGCGGGATGACGAACCAGCCGAGGACAATGGCGAGCAGACCGACTGGGACGTTGACGAGGAAGATCGGCCGCCAGTCGAGGCCGCCCAGGTCCCAGCCGATCAGCAGGCCACCGACAATGGGGCCAGCGACGGCGGCGAGGCCGGCAGAAAGGCCGAACAGCGAGAACGCCTGGCCCCTTTCCTCGGGTGGGAAGGTGACGGTGGCGATTGCCAGCACCTGCGGCGTCATGACGGCGCCGGCGAGGCCCTGCAGCACGCGGGCAAAGATCAGCCACTCGATCGAGGGGGCAAGCCCACACAGGGCCGAGGCGGCGCTGAAGGCACCGACGCCGATGAGAAACATGCGGGTCCGCCCGACGATGTCACCCAGACGCCCGAACGGCAAGAGGCCGAGGGCGAAGGCCAGCACATAAGCGGCGACCACCCATTCGATCTGGCTCGCGTCGGCGCCAAGGTTCTTTTGCAGGCTGGGGAGGGCGACGTTGACGATGGTCACGTCGATCAGGTTCATGAAGGAGGCGATCAGGAGGACCGCCAGTGCGCCCCAGCGGCGCGGATCGGCGTCCGCCTTGCTTTGCGGTTGATGGAAAGTCGACGTCATCGAAATTACTCCAGTGGGGCCATGTCGCCGCGATGACGCGGGGACTCGACCATTTTTGACAAATCGTTGGCCGGCCTGAGGGCCGGATTGCGGATGGCGCGCTGCAGCTCGGCGACCATGCGGTCGAGGGTTGCGCCGCTCTTTTGCGGGTTGCGGCAGAAGCCGATGAAGGAGGCGATCATGATCGATGCGAAGGCCTCGGGGTCGAGATCAGGACGGTAGACTCCGTCGGCGACACCTTCTGTCAGGATGCCGGCGAGGATTTCGCGCCAGCGCCGCTTCATGGGCAGAATCGCCTCGGCGATGCGCTCGTCGCGGCGGCCGCGCTCCATCAGCTCGGAGAACACCAGCATGATCTCGGCGCGCTCGAGCACGATTTCGCGCAGGTCGACGAATTCGAGGTCCATGCGTTCGGCGGCGCTGAGGTGGGCGCGCGGCCGGTCGATGGTCTGCTGGATGAAGGCATCGCGCAGCGAATCGGCGACGAGCTCGATCAGCGCCTCCTTGGTGGGGACATGGTAGTGGAGCGTCGCCACGTTGATCCCGACGCGCTCGGCGATATCGCGGGTGCGCAGCCCCTCGACGCCTTTTTCGACGATCAGCGCCCGGGCCGCTGCAGCGATCTCCGAGCGGCGGTCGTCGCTGGTTTCGCGCTTGGCAGGGTGAATGGGAAGGACGCTCATGGCGGTCTCCTACACCATGACTTCGCCCCAATCAATCACTTGATGGAGAGATAGTTGTGCGCTTTCGGCGCCGCGCGCGAACCTCGCAAAGCGAGCAGGGTTCCTGGGTTTTTCAGCCACGGGCACGAGATTTGATGGGTTTATCCGCGCAACTCCGAGGGGTGTCGGCGATTTATCGCGCCAAGAGGCAGCGAACGCCTCGCCACCGGAGGAGTTTCCCCATGAGATTGATTTCCACGATCGCGCTGCTGAGCGCACTCGCCCTGACCGCACCCGCCATCGCCCAGGACGTCAACGCCACGGTCAATGGCGCGGCCAGCACCGCAACCGGCGGCGGCGTCAGCACCGGCGGCACCGATGCCAGCGCCGACGTCAACGCCAATGCCTCGGCCTCGGTCGGTGTAGATACCAGCAGCGGCCTCGACGCCGGAGCCAGCGCCGGTGCGAGCACCGCGGTCGATGGCAGCAGCATGTCCAACGCGTCGTCCGCAATGGCGAGCAGCGAGGAATGCAGCAGCGACACGGCAACGTCGGCGCTTGCCGCTCAGCCGGACATGGCCGCGGTGACGGCGGCGACCAGCGTGACGGTGGTTGAACTCACCAATTGCAGCGCCCAGCAAGGCATGGCCACGGCCGACGTGTCCGCCGCGCTGACTGCCAACCCGGCCGTCGCGGCGGCGCTCCAGGCGTCAGGCAACACCGGTGGCGAAATCGTCGGCGCCGCAGTCGAGGGTACCAGCCTCACCGTCTACATCAAGACTTCGACGTCCAACTGACCTCGTTGGTTGATGAGCCCTCCGGCAGAAGCCGGGGGGCTCTGCCGGCGGGATAATCAACGACCCGGTGCGTCGATGGACACTAGACGAAGAGAGATGCCCAACACGCCCGTTCTACCCACGAAGGAACGCGCATTCGAGATCAGCGGACCGGTGGGTCGCATCACGTAACGGCGGACCTTGCGGGGTTTTCGCGCTAGCTGCCATAGTCGGACGGGTGCAGGGGGACGCTCGCGATGAAGGTCAATGTCATCTACGCGCATCCGGCAGCCGACAGCTACACCGCGTCGCTGCACCAGCGGATCCTGAAAACGCTTAGCGCCCGGGGCGACGAGGTCATCGATTTCGACCTCTACGCGATGAAGTTCAACCCGGTGATGGGGAAGGAGGAGTGGCGCGGGCAGGAAGCGCCGCTACCGCCGCCGCAGGACCTAAAGGTCTATATCGACGCGCTGAAATTGGCCGACGCCTGCGTCTTCTGCTTTCCCACCTGGTGGGTGGGCATGCCGGCGATCCTCAAAGGTTATTTCGATCGCGTCTGGCATCCGGGCGTTGCCTTCGAACAGCCGCCGGGCGGAGGTCTGATCAAGCCGGCTCTGCTGAACCTCACTCGGATGGGCGTGGTCACCACCTGCGGCTCGCCCTGGTTCTACAACAAGCTGCTGATGCAGGATCCGGCGAGAAAGGTGCTGCTGCGCGGATTGAAGGCCACCTGCGGCGGCCTCGGCGTGAGGCACCTCTATCTTGCGCAGCACTCCGTCTACGACATCTCGCCGGAGGCGCGGGAAAAGTTCGCGCAGAAGGTCGAGCAGCGTTTCGCCCGGTTCTAGAGCGCGGGCGCTCCTGGCTGGCAGCGGAGGTCTGAAGCGGCACGGGAGCGCTGATGCGGCCGACCAGGCGTTGGTTCAGCCGCCGTTCAGCGCGGCGCGACTAGGGCCGCAGCGCACAAGGCAGGTCACATCTTCATGCACGTCAAACGAACCGATGAATTCGGGCGCGCCTTCTGGCATAAGCAGCCCATGACCAATCTCGCGCCAACTCCTGCCGATTTCGCCCATGTCACCGACTGGGTGTTCGATCTCGACAACACG
>JANXSI010000375.1 GCA_025352765.1 Devosia sp.
CACTGCCGCTGGTTGGAGCCGCTTTGACGCAAAGACTCGCGTCAGGCTGGCCCGCCGCCCACCTATAGCGCGGGCGGCGGCAGGTTGAAATCGGGCCGAAGGCCTAGGTCTTGACCGCTTCCCAGCGCCCGGACTTCGCCGATTGCAGCACCGCATCTGTGACATAGTCGGTGGCGAGTGCATCGCGGAAGGTCGGCGCCGCCGGCTTGCCGTCGGCGAGCCCTGCGAGGAAGTCGGCCGCCTGGTGGATGAAGGTGTGCTCGTAGCCGATCTGCAGCCCCGGCACCCACCAATGCCCCATATAGGGATGATCGCCATCGGTGATGTGGATTGACCGCCAGCCGCGCAGATGCCCGTCGTCGCCATGGTCGAAATACTGCAGGCGATGCAAATCGTGCAGATCCCAGGCGATCGAGCCCTTCTCGCCATTGATCTCGAGCGTGTAGAGCGCCTTGTGGCCACGGGCGTAGCGGGTTGCCTCGAAGGTGGCGAGCGACCCGTTATGGAAACGCGCAAGGAACGCGCTGGCGTCGTCGATCTTGACCTCTTCGACCTTGCCACTGACCGCGTGGGCCCGCTGCTTGACGAAGGTCTCGGTCGCCGCCGTGACGCTGTCGATGCCGCCATTGAGCCACATCGCGGTGTCGATGCAATGGGCGAGGAGGTCGCCCGTGACGCCGCTGCCGGCGACCGCCGCATCGAGCCGCCAGGTGCCGGTGCCGCCCTGCGGCACGTCGGCGGAAATCGTCCAGTCCTGGAGGAATTTCGCCCGGTAGTGGAAGATCCGGCCCAGCCGGCCCTCGTCGATCATCTGCTTGGCGAGCGTCACCGCAGGGACCCGGCGATAATTGTACCAGACCATATTGGGCACTTTGGCCGCTTCGACCGCCGCGACCATCTTTTCGGCCTCGGCGGCGTTTCGTCCGAGCGGCTTTTCGCACATCACCATCTTGCCCGCCTCAGCCGCCGCGATGGCGATCTCGGCATGGGTGTCGTTGGGCGCCGCGATATCGATCAGGTCGATGTCCTTGCGATCGATCAGCCGGCGCCAGTCGCTCTCGGAGGACTCAAACCCCCAATTGGCCGCGAAGTCCGCCGCGCCCTTGGCGTTGCGGGTGGCGATCGCCTTCAGCACCGGCTCGTAGGCTGTGCCGAAGAACTGGTTCACCTGCCGGAAGGCGTTGGAATGGGTGCGCCCCATGAAGCCGGCGCCGACGAGGCCGATGTTGAGCTTTTTCTTTGCGGTCATTGTCTGCCCCCGTCCCTATTCGCGCCAACCATGCGCTTCGCGCACCCTGAGCATTGCCCCCAGAACATCGTTCCAGGTCTGCTGCGTCTCCATCACCGCATTGGGGAACATGCAGCCGTCCCAGGAGATGTGGCGCATTTTCTTCGTCAGATTACCCGTGTCGTCGCGCAGCCAGTAGCCGGCGTGCTTGACGATATCGAGCTTGCCGTTGGGATCGGTCACCTGGACGTGCCGGCCGGTCTTTTCGTGGTCGCCCGAGCCGAACACCGTACCGTCGTTCTGCGCCACGTGGAAATCATAGGTCCAGGGCCTCAGCGCATCGGCGACTTTCTTGTAGGCCGCGTCGAGCACCGAGCGATCCTTCCAGTCATAACCTTCCGGCAACAGCCGGTCCTTTTCGGCATTGTAGCCCATGGTGAACAGCATCGAGTGGGCCATGTCGGCCTGGTACCCGACGACGCCCGGCATATTGACCATTTCGAGCAAGCGGACGTTCTCGCGCCAGGACTGCATGCCGCCCCAGCAGATCTCGCCTTCGGCGACGATGAACTCGCCGTGATCCTGCGCCACCTTACCGGCGTCGCGGAAGGTCTCGGCGATCAGCTTGGTGTTGCCCACCGGATCCTTGTCCCAGGCCTCGACGCCGGTCGAGGAGTCGATGCGGATGCCGCCCGTCGGCCGGACGCCGAGTTTGCGCATCTCCTGCCCGATCGCCGCGGCCTTCTTCACCTGCGAAACGAAGCGCTTGCGCTCCTCGGCATCGCCCATGGCAGAGCCGCCCCCGGCCCCGCCCCAGATCGGCGCTACGAACGAGCCGACCTCGAGGCCGTAGCTCGCGATGTGGTCGGCCATGCGCTTGACTTGGTCCTTGTCGCTGTCGATCGAGATGTGGGGATCGGCCAGCCACAGATCAACGCCATCGAACTTCTGGCCGTTGACCTCGGCCTTGGCCGTGAGCTCGAGCAGCGTATCGAGAGCGATGATCGGCTCGCCGCCCGGCGCTCCCTTGCCCACGACGCCGGGCCAGGTGGCGTTGTGCAGTTTTGGATAATTGTTCGGGCCTGCCATTCGTCCTCGTCCTCCAACGACCGCGCTCTGGCCCCCTCCCTGAGGTACCAAAGTCCTCTGAAATCTCTGTTATATTAGTGTAACGTGTCAACACGCAGCTTGCGTCCTGCGACAGGAAGGCCGCCTTGCCCTCCTTTGAAAGGCTGATGTAAGTGCGCTTGCGCCCCCGTTCGGATCGTCGCGGACAGCTCGCGCCGCCCGGTGCGCCGCCTTGGAGACCATGCTTTGGGTGATCAGCCTGCACTGGAACTGAAGGGCGTGACCCTCGACCGCCGGTCGCCGCTGCGGGACCAGATCTACGATGTGATCCGCAGCCTCATCATTATGGGGCGGCTGCGCCCGGGTCAGGCCATCAGCGAGGTGGAGATCGCCGGCCAGCTGGGCGTTTCCCGCACCCCGGTCCGCGAGGCTGTCAAGCGCATCAGTGACGAGGGCCTGATCGACGTCTTTGCACAGAACGGAACCTTTGTGACGGGCATCAGCCGCAAGGCGCTCGAAGAAGCCTACATCATCCGAAATGCGCTCGAACTCGAAAGCGTCAGGCGCGCCGCTTCAGCCATGACCGCGCTGGACGAGGAGACGCTCGAGGACAATATCGGCCAGCACCAGCTGGCCATCGACCGGCAGCGCTTCGCCGACGCCATTCGCCTCGACGACCAGTTTCACCGCACCATCGCCGAAATCAACGGTCTGTCGATGCTCTGGCGCGCTGTCGACATCTCGAAAGCGCAGATGGATCGCGGCCGCTATCTGTCGATTCCGCGTCCCGGCTCCGGCGAGATCACCATTGCGCAGCACCGGGCAATCGTCGCTGCCCTGCGCGCAAGAGACGCTGCGGCCGCCATGACGGCGATGCGCACGCATCTCGATACGTCGCTCCACAACACCCTGAGCCTGCTCGGTACCGGTGACCCCGGCGCCTAGTCCCCGGCCGGGAGCACACACAAATTCGTGCGCTCGCAACCTGCGGAGAAAAAGCAACGTTGCTTCGTCCACACGCCAAGCAGATTGGCAGGAAGGATATCACATGCGCCAGACAGAGATCGACCGGCGGCTTGAGGCGGCGGTCGCCAAGGCCTTGGGGGTCAAGCTGCAGCGCAGCCCGGTCGTCCTCGTCCGCCCCCGCAGATCCGCCGCGGCACATCGTCCGGCTCGCCACGCCGCCTGATCAGACGGGTGCAATGTTTTCCAGCTGTGCCGCGCGCACCGTCGGACGGGTCCAGAGCGGCGCCAGATGTGGCGGCGTGAACAAGCGGCGCCGCTCCTCCTCCGTCGACATGAAGAACGGATAGCGCTTCAGCAGGTTCGGATACACCACCGGACAGTCACAGGCCCACATTTCCATCGGGAAGTTGAGCCCGTGA
>JANXSI010000049.1 GCA_025352765.1 Devosia sp.
TGGGCGACGTTGATGTGGTAGCAGAACATGTGCGGCGTCCGGTAGAAGCCGTGATTGACCACGCGGTCGGTGAGCCGGATGTCGTTGGTGCCGACCTCCGCCTCGATGCGGCGGATGAGGTGCAGATCCTCGCCGAACACCGCCGCCTGCTGCACCAAGCCCTCGGCCCAGAGGAAGCAGCTGTCGCCCTCCCAGCGCTCGCCATAGCCGGTGAGCTTTGCAGGGATGGTCCCGACGCGGCCATGGATCGAGTGGCTCGCGGTCTGGCGCGGACCATAGATGTAGGACTCGGTCGGCGCGTCGTACATGAAGAGGATGTGGTCGAGGCCGCAGGTGACGAGCAGGCCGGAGAACGAGCGGAGCCAGGCGAGCCCGCCCTCCCCTTCATATTCGTGGAGGCCCGGATGGCGGAAGCCGCTTGGCGAATGCCAGCCGATTGCCTGCCCTTTGAATTCGCAATCGGCAATGTCGAGCGCCCGGTCGATCAGCACCGTGAAGCGGAGGCCGGTGCCGGTGCGGAACTCGAGCAGGCGGATGCCGCGCTCGACCCCGTCGCCCAGCTCCATCAGCCGCACGCCGGCAAATTGCGACAGCGCCCCGGAGCGGGTGGCAACGTCGCGGCGCGACAGCTCCTCGCCGAACAGCTTTACCATGCCGCGTTCTCCCCGGTCCGATCAGTCAAGGTGGAACACTTCGTCCATGTAGCACCACCACTCGCCCGGCTTGGCCGTGGGGAGCGGGATCTGGCAGGGGTCGGTGAGCGCCAGCCAGCGCTTGCAAACCTCGGCACTGCCGAGCACCGCCATGTCGGCCTCGAAATCGCTGCCGGTGTATTCCCAGTAGCCGAACAGCAGGTTCTCGGGGCGCCTGAGGTAGATCGAGTAGTTCGAGATGTTGGCCGCCGAGAGCAGCGCATTCATCGCCGGCCAGGGCGCCGCATGCAGCGCGGTGTAGGTGTCGAGCGTCTCGGGCCGGACGCCGATCACCATGCCCATGCGTTGCGTCTTGCCGCTCATTCCTTGGTCCCCCCGGCGGTCATGCCGGTGACGAGGTAGCGCTGGGCGAACAGAAAGACGATCACAACCGGAGCAATCGCAATGATCGTCGCGAGCGCCAGCGCCGAGAGCGAGATCGTCGTCGAGCCGGCATTGGTCGGATTGAACTGCGGCACGTTCGAGAGCAACTCGGCGAGGCCCACCTGGATCGGCGCCTTGCGGCCAGGCAGCATCACATAGGGCAGGAAATAATTGTTCCAGTTGCCGGTGAAGCTGAAGAAGCCGACCAGCGCGATAACGGGCGTTGCGAGCGGCATGGCGATGCGGGCGAACACCTGCACCTCGCCGGCCCCGTCGATGCGCGCGGCGTCGAGGAGATCGCGCGATATCGCCGTCGAGAAGTAGATGTAGGTCAGATAGACGCCGAACGGAAAAAACGAGAACGGCAGGATGGCGGCGAGCGGATTGCCGATCAGCTTGACGGCGCTGAGTTCGAGAAAGATCGGCAGCACCAGCGCCGTGTTGGGGATCATCATGACGATGAGGGTCGTTGCGAGCAGCGCCTTGCGGCCGCGGAACTCGGTGAGCGCCATGGCGTAGCCGGCGGGAATGCTGATCACCAGCGTGATGACCAGCGCGGCGATGCAGTAGAACGCAGAATTACCGATCCAGGTCCACAGCAGCCCATGCTGGAAGGTGGCAAGGCTGTTCCAGTTGTCGACCAGCGTCGACAGGCTGCCCAGCGAGAACGGCCCGTCGAGCAGCAATTGCCGGTCGGTTTTGGTCGGGGCGACGAACAGCCAGATCAGCGGCACGACGAAGAACAGCGCAAAGACGATCAGCAGCAGGATCGCCAACACCCGGCCGAGCCAGGCGCCGGGCGTCAGCATGCGGACCGGGCCGGCGTTGGAAAAGCTCTCAGACGCGCTCAAACAAACCACCCTTGAACACGAAGAACACGCTGAGCACCAGCGCCACGGCCAGCAGCACCAGCGAGATGGCGGCCGAGCCGTTGAAGTCGCTCTGCTTGAACGCATAGAGGAAGGCGAGCTGGTTCATCGAATAGTCCTGCGACACCACGCCCCGGCTGGCCTGCGACAGGACGCGCGGCTCAACGAACAGCTGCGTGCCGCCGGCGAACGACAGGATCACCATGTAGGAGATCCATTTGCGCATCAGCGGGATCTGGATCGACCACGCGGTGCGGATCGGCCCCGCGCCATCGACGCGCGCCGCCTCGATCACTTCGCGGCTAATGTTGTTGAGGGCGCCATACATGACGACGATCCAGCCGCCCGCGCCGGTCCAGAAGGCAATGACGGCGAGCACCATCGGCAGCCGGTCCGCCTGGACGGATTCGACGAAGGAATTGAGGCCGAGGCCATGCAGAACGAACGACACCGGGCTGACGGTCGGGTCGAGCACGAACAACCAGAGCATGACGCTCGAGGCGCCGGCGAAGGCGCCGGGGATGTAGTAGAGGAAGCGGACGCTGGTCGAGAGCCACCGCGCGCCGATCGAATGAACGACGAGGGCGAGCAGCACCACGAGGATCACCAGCGCGATCAGCCA
>JANXSI010000052.1 GCA_025352765.1 Devosia sp.
GGTGATGCCGCCGACGAACAGCGACAGCGCGGCGCCGCGCCGGTCGGCCGGCACCAGTTGCGAGATGGCGACGCTGGCGACACCGAAGAACACGCCGTGGCCGCAGGCCGAGATCAGCCGGGCGCCGAGCAGCAGATTGTAGCTGGGGGCGAAAGCACAGAGCAGCTGGCCAATGGCGAACACCAGCATGACGCCGAGGATGGCGGGTTTGAGCGGCATGCGGGTCAGCAACAGGCCGAGAATCGGGCCGCCAACGGCGACGCCCGCGGCGTAGCCGGTGACCAGCAGCCCGGCCGTCGGCACCGTCACGCCGAGGTCGGTCGAGACCGAAAGCAGGATGCCGGAGACGATAAATTCGGTCGAGCCGATACAGAACGCGGCGAGCGCGAGGGCGAATACGGCGAGAGGCATGGCGAAGACCCTAAAAAAGCGCCGGACATGAACACTTGTCGGCGGTCAGGGCAAGGCTTCGTGCGGGCGGTCGAGGCGCCAGGACCAGAACGTGATCGCTGCCGCCAGAAGCCCGGCACCGATCCCGACCAGCGGCAGCGAGGCGTAGCCGGCCCCCAGGGAAAGCAGCCCGGCGCCGGTCAGAGCGCCAAGGGCGTAGCCAAGGTTGAAGGCCGTCGCAATGAACGTGGCGGCGAGCGTCGGCGCCCCGGCCGAGGCGTTGACGATGCGGGTCTGGAGCGGGGTTGAGAAGGCGTAGCCGACGGCGCCGAGTCCGGCCATGGCGACGAACATGCCGACGGGCGAGTGCATGACGACCAGCACCAGCGCTGCCGCGGCGGCATAGGCGAGGAGGGTGCCCAGCGCCGAAGGCATCAGTTTCCAGTCGGTGAGATAGCCGCCGCCAAAGACCCCGACGATGGCGCCGATGCCGTAGGCAAACAGATATGGCGGCGTGGCGGCCTCGGGTATGCTGGTGACGCTGATCAGGAACGGCACCTGGAAGGTGCCGAAAGCGAGGGCGCCAACGAGTAGCACCATGATGGCGAGATAGGAGAGGAGAATCTGGTGCCGCCCCAGCACCTTGAGCTGGGCGCGCCAGGGGATGGGCGATGCGCCGGCCTCGTCGTCGACGCGCGGCACCAGCAGCGCCACGGCGATGGTTGCGAGGGTCGCGAGGCCGGCGATGCACCAGAAACTGGTGCGCCAGCCGAAGGCCTGGCCGATCGAGGCGCCGATGGGCACGCCGAGCAGATTGGCGATCGGCACGCCGGCGAGGACGAGCGCCAGCGCGGCGCCACGGCGTTCCGGTGCAACGAGGGCCCGGGCGGCGATGGTGGCGTTGCCGAAGAACAGGCCGTGCGTGAGGGCGACCAGCACCCGGGCGGCGAGGAGGAGCTCGAAGTTGGGGGCGATCGCGCACAGCACCTGACCCAGCGCGAACAGCCCGGCCATGCCGACGATGATGGGCTTGCGTGGCACGTGGGCGGTCAGCAGGGCTAGGACCGGGCCGCCAAAGGCGACCGCCAGCGCATAGACCGAGACCAGCAAGCCGGCGGCCGGGATGCTGACGGACAGGTCGGAGGCAAGCGTGGGCAGCAGTCCGGCGATGATGAACTCGGCGGTGCCGATCGCGAAGGCGGCCAGCGTCAGGGCGTAGAGGGCGAGGGGCAAGGGCGACTCCGGGGCACGCCAAGCTCAGCATTCAGGGCAGGTTCGTGCAAGCCGCAGGGTGCTTTTTCCGTCAGGGTACGGCATAGTACCTGCCATACTGAACAGCGTTAATCCTCAGGAGACGACCATGGCAGCAGCTGATCTTTCGAAGCGGTGGGGCCTGATCGTGGGCCTCAGGGCGCTCCTGATGCTCCTTGCGGGGCTCTATGCGGTGATCTGGCCGGTTTCGGCGCTCTCCGTCCTCGTCATCGCGGGCGGCGTGGTGCTGCTCGTTGATGGCGTGCTGGGGCTGTGGAGCCTGACGTTCGGTGGCGCCAAGACCGGCAATTTCTGGTTCGATGTGGTGCGCAGCGTGCTCGCCATCCTCACCGGCCTTATCATCCTGCTGTCGCCGTTCCTCGCGACGCTGATCACGGTGTGGTTCGTCGTCTATCTCGTCGCCTTCCAGGCGATCCTCGTGGGCGTGATGGAAATTTTCGTCGGGATCCGCGAGCGCTCGCATTTGCCGCGGATCTGGCCGGTGCTGCTGTCGGGCGCACTCTATGTGCTGTTCGGTGTGGTGCTGCTGTTTTCGCCGCTGATGAGTGCGATCTACTTCGTGATCTTCGGCGGACTGCTGATGATCGTGTTCTCGATCGGGCTGTTCACGCTGGCGTGGCGGCTCTATCGCGGGGCGGCGACGACGCTCTGACCGCTGGCTTCGCGCTCGAGCGCGGCGTTGAACGCCGCGCCGAGCACGAGGATCTGGGCAGAATTGTACATCCACAGGAGCACCACGACCGCGGCCGAGACCGAGCCGAAGGTTGGCGAGTAATTGCCCCAGTTCTGCACGTAGATGGAAAACACCGCGCCGGCGACGATCCACAGCAGCGACGCGAGCACGGCGCCAGGCCAGATGAAGCGAAACTGGCGCGGATGCCGGTCGGGACCCCAGCGGTAAAGCAGGGCGAGGACGATCGCTGAAATCACCAAAAGCACCGGCCAGCGGACGATCAGCAGCACCCATCCGGCGCCAGTCGGGAATGGTATGAGGGCCGGAAGTCCCGCGACCGTGGCGAGCGCGCTGGCGACGAAGATCGAGCCGGCAACGGTCAGCCCGATGGTGACGGCGGCTTCGAGGATGAAACTGCGCTTCTCCTTTTCGCCGCGCACGCGCGACATGGCGAACAGCAGGGCCTGGACGCCGCGGGAGCCGCTCCACAGCGCCAGCGGGATGGAAACCAGCAGCCCAAGGCCGAGGGTCGTGGGCGGTTGCGCCGCCAGCAGGGTCAGTTGCTCATCGAGGATGTCGAGCGCCATCGACGGCAGGACATAGCGCACGCTGGCGACGGTGTCGGCGACGAGCGCGCGGTTGGCGATGATGCCGTAGATCAGCGCCAGCGTGGCGATGGCTGGAAAGAACGACAGGAAGCCAAAGAAGGCGGTGGCGGCGCAGCGCGGCGAGGTGTCGGGGTCGAGGAAGACTTTGAGGGTGGCAAGGGCCACATGCCGGACGCGTGCAAAGCCGCTCCGTGGTGCAGAATATGCCGCAATATCCGCCAATCGAGCCTCCTGAACGACAAACGCTCAACGAGGCGATGGCCTGTCGGTTGCGGAGCGCCTGATCGCGCCGGGATTTTTCCTGTCGCAGCCTTCAGAAGGAAGCGTGCGGCAGGCGGGTAACGCCGGTGGCCCGCCTTTCGCGAACGCTTGACAGGCCCCCACTTTAGATGGGACATAACAAGAACACGATAGCGAGGTGGCACTTGCTGAAGCGTTTCTCGGTCGCGGGTATGATGCTGATCGTGATCATGTCGCTGGCTGCGTGTGCGTCCGTTGGCACGCCCGTGGCGCGTCAGAGGTTCGATCCGGATGCCGCCGCGTTTATCAACATCGAAGGCCGAGCCAGCATCAGCGGTCAGGCATTCGTGCGCCAGACCAACGGCAAGCTGCTGCGGCCCGTCCGCACCGATATCTTTCTCATTCCGCGAACGGCGCATTCGGCGGAGCGGGTTGCTGCCCTTTACGGCGAGGGCGACACGCTGAAATGGGGCGCCCGGGTGCCCGATGCCGAGCCGCTCTACAGGCAATACCAACGGAAGACCGTTGCGAGCTCGGCGGGGTCCTTCCGCTTCGAGCATGTGGCCGACGGGAGCTATTTTATCGTCGCGATGATTTTCCTTCCGGGCGAGTATGTGGCGAACGAATTCCCGATCCTCGAGCGGGTGACGGTGGCCAACGGCAAGAGCGTGCGTGTCGTCATGCGCGGCTATTGAGGGCCGCGAACCGATGCAGCGGGGATAAGTTCTCGCCGGTGACTCGCTTCGCGTGCCCGCAGCGCCTACTTATCCGCCATGCGCTTTTCCGATGGCTTCCTCGACGAGATCCGGCAGCGCCTGCCGATCCATGAGGTCGTGGGCGAGAGTGTCATTTGGGACAAGCGCAAGAGCCAGCCGGCGCGCGGGGACTATTGGGCCTGCTGCCCGTTCCATGGCGAGAAATCGCCGAGTTTTCACGCCGACGACCGCAAGGGCATCTACCACTGCTTCGGCTGTGGGGTGACCGGCGACCATTTCCGGTTCCTGACCGAAAAGGGCGGCATGAGCTTTCCCGAGGCGGTCGAAAAGCTGGCCGGGATGGCCGGGCTGCCGATGCCGGCGCGCGACGAGCGCGAGGAGGCGCGCGACGAGGTCCGGCGCAACCTCTACGACGTGATGGAACTGGCGACGAGGTATTTCGAGGCGGCGCTGGCGCACAATATCGGGGCGCGGGCGCGCGGCTATCTGTTCGAGCGCGGCGTTTCGGCTGCAGCGCAGACGCGGTTCCGCATCGGGTTTTCGCCCGAAAGCCGGAACGGGCTGAAGGAGCATCTGGCGGCCAACGGGGTCACGGCGCAGGAGATGCTGGACACCGGGCTGGTCGCAACGCGCGACAACGATCCCCTGACCTATGACCGGTTCCGCAACCGAGTGATGTTCCCGATCAGCGATTTCCGCGGCCGGATCATCGGCTTCGGCGGGCGGGCGCTGACCCCGGATGTGCCGGCCAAATACCTCAACTCGCCCGAGACCGAGCTCTTCAAGAAGCGGCTGGTGCTCTACAACGGCATGGACGCCCGCAAGGCGGCCCGCGACGGCAAGCCGGTGGTGGTGGTTGAGGGCTATCTCGACGTGATCGCGTCGGTGATGGCCGGTTTCGAGGGGACGGTCGCGCCGATGGGCACGGCGCTGACCGAGGACCATCTGCGATTGCTGTGGCAGATGACCGACACGCCGATCCTCTGCTTCGACGGCGACAGCGCCGGCCTCCGGGCGGCCGAACGGGCGGCGGGGGTCGTGCTGCCGCTGCTGCAGCCGGGAAAGACCGTGCGCATCGCGACGCTGCCCGAGGGGCTCGATCCCGACGACATCATCAAGCAGCAGGGCCGCAATGCCTTTGCCGACGTGCTCGACCGGGCGCGGTCGCTTTCCGATGTGGTGTGGAGCATGGAAACCGGCGGCACCGTGCCCGAAACGCCCGAGGCGCGGGCGGCGCTCGAGGCCCGGCTGCGCGAGCGGGCGAACTCGATCGGCGAACAATCGGTCAAGCGGCACTACATCCAGGCGTTCGACGAGAAACTGCAGGCGTTCTTCCAGCCGGTGCGGCCGCAGCGCTACGACAACCGGGGCGGCGGGCGTTACGAAAGCCGGCAGGGCAATGGCCGGGCGCCGTTCGGACAGAAGCGGCCGCTGGGGACGCCTCGGCTGGTGGTGTCCGACACGCTGCGCAATTCGCGGCTGATGAAGCCGGGGCGCGCGGCCGATGTCAGCCCGCGCGAGGCCGTGATCCTCGTCAGCCTCATCAACCATCCGGCGCTGGCCGAGCCCCGGCTCGAGGCGCTGGCGGACCTCGAATTCAGCTCGCCGAGCGGCCGAAAGCTGTTTTCGGCGATGCTAGACCTGATCATGGCCGATCACGATATTGCCGGCGCCGACCTCAAGACGGCGCTAGGCGGGCGCGGCTTCGGTCCGGATATCGAGCGGATGGAGGGGGTTCTGGCGCGGCAGGGCGTGTGGCAAAGCGGCGCCGAGATCGCCCCGATGGACGCTGAAACCGGCCTAAAACATGCCCTGGCCTTGCATTACAAGTCGGTTCAACTAAATAAGGACCTGAAGGCAGCCGAAGTGGCGCTGGGCATTGACCCGAGCGAAGAAACCTTTGAAAGGCTGCGCGACATCCAGAACCAGATCACCACCGTCGATGGCACAGAGGCGCTGATCGAGGGGTTTGGTTCGTTATCCGGCCGCGCAACGCGGAGCTTTTAAGGCAAGGCTCGCGAGGCGCGACTTTGCTTATGGGCGAATCAGTCGCATAAGCCAGTTCGGAAGCGAATCAGGGGCCGCACCCGCGGTCGAACCCTTGCCGCTCGTTTCCATGCCACCATTTGAACCCCACGGGCCCGGAATTCGGGCCACGGAGCTAGAGAGCCAGATGGCCACCAAGGCAGCAGCACCAAAGGCAGCAGCAAAAACCGTGTCTAAGCCCCCCTCGAAGTCCGGCAAAGAAACCGAAAAAGCCCAGGTTGCGGGCGAAAAGCCGGAAAATGCGGTGGTCGAGACTCCCGATAGTCCGCTGCTCGACCTATCCGATGCTGCCGTCAAGAAGCTCATCAAGACCGCCAAGAAGCGCGGCTACGTCACCTATGAAGAGGTGAACGCGGTGCTGCCGTCCGATCAGGTCTCGCCCGATCAGATCGAAGACATCATGGCGATGTTCTCGGAAATGGGAATCAACGTCGTCGACGAGGAAGAGGTCGAAGAGGCCGAGCCCGAGACCGCCGAGGAAGAATCGACGGAACTGGCCGAGCGCACCGGCACCGCCGTCGTCTCGAAGTCGAATGCCCGCGAGGGCAGCGACCGCACCGACGATCCCGTGCGCATGTACCTGCGCGAGATGGGCTCGGTGGAGCTGCTCAGCCGCGAGGGCGAAATCGCCATCGCCAAGCGCATCGAGGCCGGTCGCGAGACGATGATCGAGGGGTTGTGCGAGAGCCCGCTGACCTTCCAGGCCATCATCATCTGGCGCGACCAGCTGGCGAACGCCGAAATTCTGCTGCGCGACATCATCGACCTCGAGGCGACTTATGCGGGTCCCGACGCCAAGCAGGCGGCGCCCGCCGCGCCGGTCGAGGAAATGAAGCCGCTCGCGGCCGCTCCCGAACCGTCGCGCAGCCAGAAGGCACCGCCGCCGCGCCGCGTCTCGGGCGGTGGTGACGACGAGGACAGCTACGTTCCCGAGGAGCCGCAGGCGCCGCAGGACCCGGTCGAGGACGACGACGACGATTTCGAGAATTCGCTGTCGCTGAGCGCGATGGAAGCGGAGCTCAAGCCGCAGGTGGTCGAGACCTTCGATCGGATCGCCGAGGCTTATGGCAAGCTGAGGAAGCTCCAGGACAAGCACGTCGCCGACCGCACCAAGCCGGTGACGCCCGGTGAGACCAAGAAGCTCGAGAGCTTCCGCATGTCGGTGATCGGCGACGTCAAGTCGCTGAGCCTCAACGCCTCGCGTATCGAGAGCCTCGTTGAGCAGCTCTATGACATCAACAAGCGGCTGGTGCGGCTCGAGGGCCGGCTGCTGCGGCTCGCCGAGAGCTATGGCATCAAGCGCGAGGATTTCCTCGAGGCCTATTACGGCTCCGAGCTCGACGATGGCTGGCACACGGCCGTCGCCAAGCGCGCCAAGGCCTGGGGCGAGTTCACCAAGCGCGAAGGCGACACGATCCAAGACATCCGCGGCGAGATCCATACGCTTGCGACAGAAGCCGGGCTCGACGTCACCGAATATCGCCGCATCGTGCACAAGGTGCAGAAGGGCGAGCGCGAAGCCGCCATCGCCAAGAAGGAAATGGTCGAGGCCAACCTTCGCCTCGTGATCTCGATCGCCAAGAAGTACACCAACCGCGGGCTGCAGTTCCTCGATCTGATCCAGGAAGGCAATATCGGCCTGATGAAGGCCGTCGACAAGTTCGAGTACCGGCGCGGCTACAAGTTCTCGACCTACGCCACCTGGTGGATCCGGCAGGCGATCACCCGCTCGATCGCCGACCAGGCACGTACCATCCGTATCCCGGTGCACATGATCGAGACGATCAACAAGATCGTCCGCACCTCGCGCCAGATGCTGCACGAGATCGGCCGCGAGCCGACGCCTGAGGAATTGTCCGAAAAGCTGCAGATGCCCTTAGACAAGGTCCGCAAGGTGCTGAAGATTGCCAAGGAG
>JANXSI010000053.1 GCA_025352765.1 Devosia sp.
AATCCGAGCGGCGCGGCCTACTCGGCGGCCGAGCTAAAGCGGCTGACCGACGTGCTGCTGCGGCACGAGCATGTCTACATTCTCACCGACGATATCTATGAAGTTCTGGTCTACGACGGCGGGACGTTCGCGACCGTCGCCGAGGTCGAGCCGCGGCTGCTGCCGCGGACGCTGACCATGAACGGGGTCAGCAAGTCGCACGCGATGACCGGCTGGCGCATCGGCTACTGCGCCGGGCCGAAGGAGCTGATCGGAGCGATGGTCAAGCTGCAGGGCCAGTCGACCACCAATCCCTCCTCGATCGCGCAGTGGGCGGCGGTCGAGGCGCTCGATGGGCCGCAGGAGTTCCTCGCAAGCTGGCGGGCCAAGTTCCAGGAGCGGCGCGACCTCGTGGTTGCCGGGCTCAATGCCGCGGTCGGCATCGAGTGCCTGGTGCCCGAGGGGGCGTTCTATGTGTTCCCTTCGATCAAGGCGCTGCTCGGCAAGACCAGCAAGGCCGGGGTGCGACTCGAGACCGACGAGCAGTTCGTCCTGGCGCTGCTCGAGGAGACGGGCGTGGCGCTGGTGCATGGAAGCGCCTTCGGCCTCGCGGGCCACATGCGGCTGAGCTACGCAGCGTCGAACCGCGAGCTCGAAGAGGCGGTGAAACGGATCCAGGCCTTCTGCGCCGAGATCACCTGACTCAGAGATAGTCGGCGAGGCTGAGGCCGTTGCCCTTTTTGGCTTGCGTGCCGGTGCTGCCGAGCATCGACAGGGCGGCGCTGCCCGAGCTGCTGGACGACGAGCCCGAGAACATCTGGTCGATGCTAACGATCGAGCGGTAGTTGGCGAGGGCGGCCGCATAGAGCTGACTGGACCAGCCGGCGGCGCTCCGCTCCTCGGCGCTCATCGACCCATAGGCGCTGATGATGTTCTGGGCGAAGCCGGAGGCATCGCTGCCCGAGGCCGCGGCGTTGAAGCCGGCGAGCACCGTTGCGTTGGACCGCTGGTGGATTTCGGCCTTGGCCGTCGCGATCTCGCCGGCCGAGAAGCGGTCGCCCTGGTTGAGCGCAATGGCGGCCAGTGACCGGCTGTCGAAGGTCGAGACGTCGAGCAGCTGGCCGGATTTCTGCGCGGCGTTGAACACCACGGTCTTTCCGGCGGCCTTGGCGTCGGCATATTGCTTGTCGAGCGCGGCGCGGGCATCGCCGGCAACAGCCGAGAAGTCCCGCGGCGTGGTGGTCTCGCCGGCGGTTCCGCGGGTGATGTAGTCGGCAACAATATCGCCGGCGACCGACGGCATGGTGTTGGGGGCGGTGGCCAGCGCCTTCTGAGCCTTGAGGACAGCGTCCTTCTGCACGGTCCAGGCGGGCGTGGCCTTTTCCTCGGGCGACGCCGCGTCGAGATAGGTGATCGCCGCCTTGTACATGCCCTCGACGTCGCCGGTGACGCGGGCGAGGGCGAGGGGGCCGGCGAGAGCGCTGTCCTGGCGGCTCTTCGCCTCGGCCTTGGCGGCGGCCTGCTCGGCGTCAGTGAACTTGCTCCCGGCATTGCTGGCGACGGCGAAGAGGGCCCGGCGATCGAGCGAGCCGAGGTCTGGCACGCCCGTCTCTGCCGGTGTCTGCGCGGCGATCAGCTTGTCGAGGGCTGTCCGGGTTTCGGCGATGACGGTGTCGAAGCTCTTGAGGGCGAGCGCGGCTTTGGCGGCGTCGGAGAGGGTGACGCTGGTGGCACTCGTCGAGTCGGTCGCGCCGCTGCTCGCGGTGGCCGCTGCGACTGCCGCCCGCGCTGCGGCGAGGGCGGCGTTGCTGCTGCCGGTGAGGGCCGAATAGGCCGAGCTTGAGGTCGCCGAGATGGTGGTCATGAGATGTCCATGGCTGCCCTGCAGCAGTGCAACTGCCGTGCCGGATTTTTCGCCAATGATTTCAAAGGGGAGGTGGTGCGGTGCCGAGCAGTTCTTGCCGATCTGGCGATGTTCCGGCAATTGCTGCCCGGCTCCGGAGGTAAAAAAAAGGCTCCATCCGAAGATGGAGCCTTATGAAAGTGGTGGCAAACGGACGAGGGAGGAGGAAACGCCGTTTGCCGTTGGTCCTAACCCAGGGAGGAGGATTGGGCTCGAACCGATGCCGAGAAACGCAGGACCGAGGGAGGAGGATTCGGTGGGCGTCTCAGCGACAAGACGAATATGCGGTTCTAACGGCTTGTCAGCAATGCATGAGTGGGCATGTCAGCCATGCGCTCTCCGCAGGGAAGGTCAGCCCCTTTGACCCAATTGTGACGAGGCAAACGCATAGCTCGCGCGCGTTCCGTTTCGACAGTTCGAGGAGAGGCCGCAGCGGCCGGTTTTAAAAGAGGCCCTGCTCGAGGGGGGAGCAGGGCCTCCTTTTGAAGGAGGCAAGCCTCCCGCAATATCGACACCGGGGCGAGGAGGGAGAAATGCCCACGGGCGTCACCTTCGTATAGGTCTGGGCGCCCCGTTCGCTCAATCGGGGAGGCGGCATGGCAGACCTGCGGTCGCTGCATGTCGCGGCCGCTACAGCCAGCCTTTGCGCTTGAAGAACAGGTAGGGGAGGACGGCCGAGGCGACCATCAGGAGGAGGGCCATGGGGTAGCCGAAGGAGAAGTGCAGTTCGGGCATGAGATCGAAGTTCATGCCGTAGACCGACGCGACCAGCGTCGGCGGCAGGAAGACAACGGCGGCGACCGAGAAGATCTTGATGATCTGGTTCTGCTCGAGATTGATCAGCCCGAGCGTGGCGTCGAGCAGGAAGTTGATCTTGGAGCTCATGAAAGTCGCGTGATCGGAGAGCGCCGCCGCGTCGCGCTGCAGCACCTTCAGTTCCTGGCGGAGATCGCGCGCCACCTTGGCGTTGTCGGCTTCCGTCGTCTGGTGAAAGGTCGAGAGCCGGGTGATCGAGACCAGGCTTTCCCGCGCCAGGGTGAGAATGTCGCCCTTCTTGCCGATGCGCTCGATGAGGTTTTCGAGGTCGCGGGTCTTGCGGGTGGGTTTTCTCGCCTTGTTGCCGAATACCTCGCGGGAAATCTGGTCGATCTCGTCGCCGGTGGTCTCGAGCAACTGCGCCAGCCGGTCGATGATCGCCTCGATGAGGCCGAGCATGACCTTTTCGCCGGTAGTGTAGGAATTGTTGGTCGGGCGCGTGACCAGCCGCTCGAACAGCTTGAACGGCTTGGGGTCGGCGTAGCGGACGGTGACCAGCTGGGTGTTGCGGAGCACGAAGGTGATCGGCGTCTTCATCGGCTCGTCGGTATCGGTGTTGACGAGCGCGGTGATGGTCATGAACTCGGCGCCGTCCTCGGTGTAGAGGCGGGCGGACGGCTCGATGTCGTCCATCTCGGCGCGGGTCGGAATGTCGATGCCGAGGCGCGCCTCGACGTAGTCGTCCTCGGCGCGGGTGGGGTCGGTGAGATTGTACCAGACGGCCGACTCGATCGAGGCGTCGGCGTCGGTCACGTCCACGTCGCTTGCGACCAGTCGGTCGTCCTGACGGATATATGCACGCAGCATATGGGGCTCCTTCTCACGCGCACCGGCCAGCCGGCGCGCCTTGGCCCCAAGTCTGGGATCAGGCCGCCGGCATCGAAGATCGACTTCGACTGTCGGGGTTCATTTCCTAAAATCCTTTGCTGATGTCTCAATGCCGCGGCACAGGGACGAATTCTCCCTGCGCCCGCGCGGCTTTGCGGTCAACGGCAAAGTTGCCGTGTCGTTTACGACGCGTCGCTTCGTGATCACTCGGCGAAGGCGGCGAGCAGTTCGGACTTCAAATCGCTGCCGGTGGCGTAGGCGATATTGTCGATGCGCCAGACGCCGGTGCCGTAGTCGGGCCGGTCGATCTTCTCGAGCAGCAGGGTGTCGACGAAGTCGGCTTTGGGGTCTTCGGGGAAGCCGTATCTGATCTCGACCTTGGCGTCGGTCTTGGAGAGTGTCAGCAGGCCAACCGTGCAGTTGGCGGCGTAGTCGGGCCAGGCCTGCCAGGGAATGCCGTCGCCGAGCGGCGGCTTTTCGCCGGGGTTCTGCTTCTCCCAGGCGGCGTCCTTCTGGTCGGCATCGGCGATGGCGCTCTTGAGGCTCTCGGTCAGCAGGCCCTCGATCGGGCCGGTGTCGTTGCCGAGGCGCGACAAGCAGAAGATCTCGCCGATCTGATTGGCCTTGAGGGTGACCATGGTCGAGTCCCCGGCCAGCGCGGGCAGGGCGAACGAGGCGAAAAGCAGTGAAGAGATGACGATCAGACGCATGAAAAACCCCCAAGGAATGGCGATGGATGCCGTAGCGATGGATGACTGAACAGTCTCTGAACCAGAAAGGGCGGGATCATCGCAACCGGGGCCGGTCAAGGCAGGGGCTGGCCGAGGCTTTTGGCGGTGGTTTCAAGCCAGGGCTGCCAGCGGGCGAGGCTGGCGAACCAGGCCTTGCCGCGGCAATAATCATTGGTCGCGCGGGCGCTGGAGACGCCGATCAGCACGCCGACGACGCGAAGGTCGGCGCCCGGCGCGAGGGCCGGGCCGCCGGAATCGCCGGTACAGGCTCCGGTGCCGGTCGTCTGGTCGGCGACGAGGAGATCCGGACTGGTCGAGGCGAGCGGCAGCGTCGTGACGCGCAGTTGGCGGTCGAAGCCGAGCTGCCGCTTGCCCGAGGCATCCGGCTTGCGGAGCTCGGAGGTCGCGCCATAGCCGGCGATGACGATCCGGGCAGCGGGCTCACCGGCGCCGGCGAGGGTCGCGAACTGCGTCCCGGCGGGGGCTTCGGTGTCGAGCAGCAGGAGGGCGATGTCGTCGGGGTTGTTGTAGGCGTAGGTGCCTTCAGACGCGGCGGTCTTGTCGGGCCGCGCGACCTCGACCACGGCGCGGAGGCGGTCGGCGGCGATATCCTTAAGGTCGGTCGAGAAGATGATTTTGATCAGGGACTTGTCGCCCTCGGTGCAATGGGCGGCGGTCAGCAGTAGTCTCGGGGCGAGGGCGATCGCGGTGCAGAGATGGGCGCCGTCATCGGTCTGGTAGACGATGGCGGCGAGGGAGCGGGCGAGCCCGGTGCTCGCGCCGGGCGGTTTGCCGCCAAAGACCGCGACCGCGGGCGACGCCAGCAGCGGCAGGCAGGCGGCCAGCGCAATGGCGATGTGGCGGGCTAGAACTGCCACTCGCGGGCTTTGGTGACGAGGAAATCGCGGAAGACGCCGACGCGCTTGGAGCTCTTGAGGGCCGGCGGATAGACGAAATAGGCCTCGTAGGCGGGCAGTTCGACGCCCGTCAGCACGCGCTTCAGGCTGGTTTCGGTCTCGGTGACGTAGTCGGGCAGCATGGCGATGCCGATGCCGGCCCGGCAGGCCTGCATCATGCCGATGATGGCGTTGACCTTCATGGCAGAGCGGCGCGGGCTCGAATCGGAGCGGCCGAGCCGCTCGAGATAGTTGATGTCGCCGAGGTGCTGCGGCACTGGTTCGCCGAAGGTGATGATGCGGTGCTTGTCGAGGTCTTCGAGCTGCGCCGGCTCGCCATATTCGGCGAGATAGTCGAGCGAGACGTAGAAGTGGTTGTGGACGGTGAACAGCTTGCGCTGGATCATTTCGGACTGGTTGGGCCGGTGCAGGCGGATGGCGACGTCGGCCTCGCGCATGGCGAGATCAAGCTCGGAATCGTTCAGTTTGATCTCGATCTGAATGTCCGGATAGAGCAGCAGGAACTCGTGGATGCGCGAACTGAGCCAGGTCGAGCCGATGCCCACGGTGGTGGTCACCAGCAACTGGCCCGTCGGGACGTCCTGGCTCTCGGACATCTGGGTTTCCACCTGCTGCAGTTCGGCCTGCATGCGGTGGGCGGTGCGGAAGAGCTGTTCGCCGACCTCGGTCAGCACGAGGCCGCGGGCGTGGCGGATGAAGAGTTTTAGCCCAAGATCCTCTTCGAGCGCCGAGATCTGCCGGGACACGGCAGACTGGCTCATGTTCAGCTTCTCGGCGGCGTGGGTGAAGCTCCCGGACTCCGCAGCGGTGTGGAAGATGCGGAGCTTGTCCCAGTCGAGCATGGCTATTCGGCCGCTTCGGCGAGGTTTTCCTCGGCGAGGAAGCGTTCAGCTTCGAGTGCGGCCATGCAGCCCATGCCGGCGGCGGTCACCGCCTGGCGGAAGACGTCGTCGGTGACATCACCGGCGGCGTAGACGCCCGGAATGTTGGTCTGGGTGGTGCCGGGTTTGACCAGCAGGTAGCCGCCCGGCTTCATATCGAGCTTGCCGGCAAACACCGAGGTCGAGGGGGTATGGCCGATGGCAACGAAAATGCCGTCCACGTCCACCGCTTCGGTCGCGCCGGTGACGGTGTCGCGGAGGATCGCGCCGGTGACCGAGGGCGGCATCTGCTTGCCGGTGATGTCGGCGAGCTCGGTGTTCCAGCGCACCTCGATCTTGGGATGCTTGAACAGGCGGTCCTGCAGGATGCGCTCGGCGCGGAACTCCGAGCGGCGATGAACGACCGTCACCTTGCTGGCGAAATTGGTGAGGAACAGGGCTTCCTCGACTGCGGTGTTGCCGCCGCCTATGACCAGCACGTGCTTGTCGCGATAGAAAAAGCCGTCGCAGGTGGCGCAGGCGGAGACGCCAAAACCCTGGAATTTCTGCTCGGAGGGCAGGCCCAGCCAGCGGGCCTGGGCGCCGG
>JANXSI010000141.1 GCA_025352765.1 Devosia sp.
GGCGGCGTTGTCGTAGCCGATCTTGCGGTTGAGCGCGGTCACCAGCATCAGCGACTTGTCGACCAGTTCCTGGATCCGGGCGCGGTTGGGCTCGATGCCGATGGCGCAGTGATCGTTGAAACTCTTGGCGGAATCGGCGAGCAGCCGCACCGACTGCAGGAAATTGTAGGCAATCACTGGCTTGAAGACATTGAGCTCGAAATTGCCCTGGCTCGCCGCAAAACCGATGGTCGCATCGTTCCCCATCACCTGCGCCACAACCATGGTCATGGCTTCCGACTGAGTCGGGTTGACCTTGCCCGGCATGATGGACGAGCCCGGCTCGTTCTCAGGAATGGTGATTTCGCCGAGGCCCGAGCGGGGGCCCGAAGCCATCCACCGCACGTCGTTGCCGATCTTCATTAGCGCCACCGCGAGCTGCTTCAGCGCGCCCGAGGTGCCTACGAAAGCATCGTGTCCGGCCATCACGGCGTATTTGTTGGGCGCGGTGACGAACGGCCGCCCGGTGAGCGTCGCGATTTCGGCCGCGACCGTCTCGCCGTATTTCGGGTGCGCATTGAGGCCGGTGCCGACGGCGGTACCGCCGAGCGCCAGCTCGTAGAGCTGCCGCAGCGTCGCGCGGATGGCCTGGAGCGCGAGATCGATCTGCGCCACCCAGCCGCTCATTTCCTGCCCGAGCGTCAGGGGCGTGGCGTCCATCAGATGGGTACGGCCGATCTTGACCACATCCATGAACTGCCTGGACTTGCCGTCGAGCGTATCGCGCAGCAGCATGACGCGGTCGACCAGGTAGCCCTCGATCGCCTCCACCGCCGCGATGTGCATGGCGGTCGGATACGTGTCGTTGGACGACTGGCTCATGTTGACGTGGTCGTTGGGATGGATCGGCTTTTTCGACCCCATGGTCCCGCCGCTGAGCTCGATCGCCCGGTTGGAGATGACCTCGTTGACGTTCATGTTGGACTGGGTGCCCGAGCCGGTCTGCCAGACGACGAGCGGGAAGTGATCCTTGAGCTTGCCCGAAATCACCTCGTCGGCGGCCTTGACGATCAGGTCGCGGGTCGCCGCATCCATCAGCCCGAGCTTGAAATTGGCAAGCGCCGCAGCCTTCTTGAGGATACCGAAGGCGCGGATGATCTCGACCGGCATCTTTTCGCCGCCGATGTCGAAATTGGCAAGCGAACGGGCAGTCTGCGCCCCATAGTACTTGTCGGCCGGCACATTGATGGTGCCCATCGAGTCCGATTCAACACGTACAGAAGTCATCGCGATCACCCAAGGAAAACGGCCAGCCCTTGTGGGACTGGCCGTGAAAACTTGCAAGCCGAGCTTCGCCCGAAATCAGGCCTTGGGCGTCAGAATCTGACGGCCGCGATACATGCCGGTCTTGAGATCGACGTGGTGCGGACGACGCAGCTCGCCCGAATCCTTGTCCTCGACATAGGCCGGGATCGCAAGGGCATCGGCGGAGCGGCGGAAACCGCGCTTCATCGGCGAGGTTTTGCGTTTTGGAACGGCCATGGTGGTCTCCGAAATCTTCGAGTACGCCGCCACGCGGCGGCAACAGACCGGGGTCTGTGTGGATTTGCGCGGTCTATAGAGAAGAAATCGGCCTTTGGCTAGTGGTTCTTGGCCGATTGCGGTAAGGCGAGCATCATGACCGATTTTACCAGCAAACTGCGTCAGAACGCCGAGGAAATCGAGCGCGCGCTCGACACCTTGCTCGATATCAACCGGCTGAGCGGACCTGGCGACGTGCCCGAGCGGCTGGTCGCCGCCATGCGGCACGGCACGCTCAATGGCGGCAAGCGGCTGCGGCCGTTCCTGTTGCGCGAAACGGCAGCGCTCTGCGGCGTCCCCCCCGACCTCAGCCTCGCCGCTGCCGTCTCGGTCGAGCTGATCCATTGCTATTCGCTGATCCACGACGACCTGCCGGCGATGGACGACGACGACCTCCGCCGCGGCCAGCCCACGGTCCACAAGGCCTTTGACGACGCCACGGCGATCCTTGCTGGGGACGCGCTGCTAACGCTCGCCTTCGGCCATCTGGCCGAGTATGGCGCGACCGACCCTGCGCTGCGGGCGCGGCTCGTCGTCGAACTGGCCGCCGGCGCCGGGACCGGCGGCATGGTGGGCGGCCAGATGCGCGACATCGAAGGCGAAACCACGCCGATGGCCGATCTCGAGATCGCCCAAATGCACGCGATGAAGACCGGGGCGCTGATCCGCGCCGCGATCCGCATGGGCGCGGTGCTCGGCGGGGCCGACAGGGATGTGCTTGGACACGTCACCGCCTACGCCGAGGCGGCAGGCCGAGCCTTCCAGCTGGCCGACGACATTCTCGATGTGACCGCCGACGCCCAGAGCCTGGGCAAGGCGACGCAGAAGGACGCCGGTATGAACAAGCAGACGCTGGTGGCGCGCATCGGCGTCGACGCCGCCCGCAGGCATCTGGGCGACATCGTCCACGAGGCGATCAGTGCGCTGACCCCGTTCGGCGCCGACGCCCGCGTGCTGGTCGAGGCTGCCCGCTATTTCGCCACGAGGGAAAGCTGATGAGCCTTGAGTCCGTCCGCGCCGATCTTGCGGCCCGCGCCCCCGACCTCGCCGTGCTGGTGACCACCGACAGCACGGCGACCGTCGATCTCGCGGCAGCGGTCCATGGCGTTGCGCCGGGACAGATCGCCAAGACCCTCGCCATCCGCGTCAACGACGAGGAATTCCTGCTCGTCACCCGCGGCGACGCCCGGCTCGACAACAAGAAGAGCAAGGCGGCTTTCGGTGGCCGTCCGCGCATGCTGGGCGCCGAGGATGTGGAGCGCCTGACCAGCCACAAGGTCGGTGGCGTCTGCCCGTTCGGCCTACCGCAGCCGCTCAAGATCTACTGCGACGTGTCGCTCAAGATCTATGACGAGCTGATCCCGGCAGGGGGCTCGACGCACGCCTCCGTGCGCCTGCCGCTTGCGCGACTGGTCGAGCTGTGTGGCGGCCGTTGGGCCGATGCCTGCGAGATTCCCGGCGTGGGCCCCGTTTGATGGGCCAGGCCTTCCGCGACATCGGCAGCCTGGTGACCCTCTCGTACCAGGATGCAAGACGGCTGACCCGCGCCATGTGGCAGCAGATCGGCCTGATGGTCGTCATGATGTTCATGGCCGCAATCCCCGGCGCGCTGCTGAGCAGTGTGCTGCACACGGCCCTTGGCCGCGAAGTGGTCGGCACACTGTCGACGGTTGCCGGGCTCTGGCTCGCCGCACCGTACTCGGTCGCGTTCTACCGGTTCATCCTGACGGGCGCGGTCCTCGGGCCGGAAGCGCTGCGCAAGACCCCGGCATCACAGCGCTTCTTCGCCTGGAGCGCGATGATCGCCTTCATCGTATCGGTGCCGTCCTATGCCT
Source organism: Devosia sp. (assembly GCA_025352765.1). Taxonomy (GTDB): domain Bacteria; phylum Pseudomonadota; class Alphaproteobacteria; order Rhizobiales; family Devosiaceae; genus Devosia_A. Next base: position 3,396 of record JANXSI010000141.1, read on the forward strand.
ATGCGATCCTCGGCTCCGGCTGGCCGGCCTATACGGGCACCGGCACGGCGCCCGTCAATGTGCCGCAGACACTCGTCACCTTCGCGCTGCTGCTGGCGGTGTGGGTCTTTGCCACCCGGGTCCTGACCCTCTTGCCGGCCGTTGCCATGGAGCGCGTCGTCACCCTGAAGCAGGCACTGGCACAAAGCCGGGGCCATTTCTGGTTCATCATCGGGGCCAGTATCGCGACGGTGCTGCCGCTGAGCCTGCTCTCGGCTCTGCTGCAGGTGATGGTAACGATCGCGCTCGGCAAGACGGTTGGCGGCTTCGTCGCTCTGCTGATTGCCGTCGCGACGGTTCTGGTCGTGATCCAGCTCGGGCTGTCGCTGTCGGCGCGGCTCTACCAGAAGTTCGCGCCCGAGACGGCCTCTTCCGATGCGGACGGTCGTGAGCCCTAGGCCTATTCGGCCGGTTCGACTTCGCGCTTGGCGCCGGCGCCGAAACGATTCTCGATGTACTCGGCGACCATCACCTTGAACTGGTCGGCAACGTCGGCACCGCGGAGCGTTGCGACCTTCTTGCCCTCGACGAACACCGGGGCCGCCGGCGCTTCGCCGGTGCCGGGCAGCGAGATGCCGATATCGGCGTGCTTGCTCTCGCCCGGGCCGTTGACGATGCAACCCATGACCGCGACCGTCAGCGCCTCGACGCCCGGGTAGCGCTCTTTCCACTCGGGCATCGACGTCGAGAGGTGATCCTGGATCTCCTTGGCGAGTACCTGGAAAGTCTGCGACGTTGTGCGCCCGCAGCCCGGACAGGCAGCCACCACCGGCAGGAACTGCCGAAAGCCCATGGTCTGGAGCAGTTCCTGGGCGACGCGCACTTCCTGCGTGCGGTCGCCGCCCGGCTCGGGCGTCAGCGAAATGCGGATCGTATCGCCGATCCCCTGCTGCAGCAGGATGCCCATGGCAGCCGACGAGGCGACGATGCCCTTGGTGCCCATGCCGGCTTCGGTCAGCCCGAGGTGCAGCGCGTAGTCGCAACGCGCCGCGAGGTCCTGGTAGACGGCGATGAGGTTCTGCACGTCCGACACTTTGGTCGAGAGGATAATGCGGTTGCGCGGCAGGCCGATCTCCTCGGCGCGTTGAGCCGAGAGCAGCGCCGACTGGATGATCGCTTCGCGCTGTACCGCCGCGGCCGAGATTGGTGCCTGAGAGGCGGCGTTCTCGTCCATCAGCCTGGTCAGCAGCTCCTCGTCGAGCGATCCCCAGTTGACGCCGATGCGAACCGGCTTGTTCCAGCGCAGCGCCAATTCGATCAGCGTCGAGAACTGCGTGTCGCGCTTGGCCTTGAACCCGACATTGCCCGGATTGATGCGGTATTTGGCGAGCGCCTCGGCGGCCGCCGGATGATCGGTCAGCAGCTTGTGGCCGATATAGTGAAAATCGCCGATCAGCGGTACGTTGATGCCGCGCGCCGCAAGCTTGTCGCGGATGTGCGGCACGGCGGCGGCGCTTTCGTCGCGGTCGACGGTGATGCGAACCAGTTCCGACCCGGCGCGCCAGAGCTGCGCCACCTGCTTGACGGTTGCGTCGATGTCGGCGGTATCCGTGTTGGTCATCGACTGGACAACCACGTCGGCGCCGCCGCCAACCATGACGCCACCGACATTGACCCCAACAGTTTGCTTGCGTGCGGAGATGCTCATTCGGTCACAGATATGCTCTTACGCAAAAGGGTGCAATGTCGTCGGATTTCACATCGAGGAGACGACTGCATGACGTTTCAGGCTTATCTCGACAATATCGAGAAGCAGACCGGGGTTTCTCCCGACGGGTTCGTCAAGGTGGCGACCCTCAAGGGGTTCACCAAGCCCGGCACCAAGGCGACTGAGATCACCGACTGGCTGAAGGCCGACTACAAGCTCGGCCACGGCCACGCGATGGCGATCGTCAAGCTGCTGAAAGACAGAGCGAAATCGTGATTTCCGCAGCCTCTTGAATCAGGGGGCGGCAGGGCCATGTATCTGGGACACAGGGAGGACCGTCGATGGGCCGCTTGCTTCAATTTCGCCGCGAACTGGTTGCGCTTTGGCAGGCGTTCTTTGCCGCCGAGACGCCGCTGCACCTCAAGGTGCTGATGCTGTTCGTGCCGCTGTATTTGGTAAGCCCGATCGATTTGATCCCTGACTTCATCCCGATCGCCGGCTGGCTCGACGACGCGATCGTCATCCCGCTGCTGGTCAGCTTCATTTTCCGCATGCTGCCCAAGCGCGCGGAAGCCCGGGCGCAGTCGCGGACAACCGACAGCAATGGCGCCCCCGTGATCGACGGCGACTACCGGCGGCTGTAGGCCACTGCCAGTTTCTGGCAGCGCGTCCGGCTAGCGTCTCCCGACATCAGGGAGACGTAAGTGAGCAAGTACTGGATCGCAGTCGCCTCCGCCGAGCACACCCGCCGCGGCGGAACCGGCGGCTTCATGCAGGTCAATCACGGCAAGGCCGCGCCGTTGCGGCGCATCCACCCCGGCGACGGTGTCGCCTATTATTCCCCGACGACGATTCTTGGCGGCAAGGACAGGCTGCAGGCCTTCACGCTGATCGGCCGCGTCCGGCCGGGCGACATCTATACCGGCGAGATGGGCGACTGGATCGCCCATCGGCGCGACGTGGACTGGGCTCCGTCGACGGATGCTCCCATTGTCCCCTTGCTTGAGCAGCTGGAGTTCACCGCCGGGAAGGCCAACTGGGGCTACCAGATGCGCTTCGGCCTATTCGAAATCAGCGCCCACGACTTCCAACTGGTCGCCGAAGCCATGGGCGCCGTTCTCTAGACCTAGCGCCGTTTGTTCGCGGTAGCCGACGCCAGCGCTTTCCTCAGATCCTGTTCGAGAAACAGCCGGTCGGCCAGCGCCGGATTGCCAATGTCGAGTTCGAGGATCACGGCGCCCATCTGGCCGATCCGCGACGAGAAGGCGATGGGACGTTTTCGATAGTCGATCTGCTGCAGCGCCACTTCGACGCCGCGGCGATTTCTGAGCAATGCCTGCATCTCCATCACGGCGACCTTGTGCAGGTCGCGTCCCAGCATCTGCCGGGCTGCGGGGCTGGCGATAAGCAGAAAGGGGAGTGCTGCACGTTCCAAGTTGATCTCCTTGCACCGGACTCGCGGGCGCGCGGAATTGCGCGCGGCGGAGGTCGGGTGCAGGGGTCGGGTCAACTGTGCATGGGACGGATATCGTCTCGGCAAATGGCGGGATTACGGCGCGACCGCTCGCTGCATGGGCGCCTCTCGACCATGTGGCCCGGCGCGGCTAAAACCACCAAAACGGGGCCGGCGAAATGTACTACGCGATGATCATCCTGCTGATGGGCGTGTTGCCCGTCGTCTCCATCATCATCGAGCACGCCATCGCCAATGTCGACTGGCTCTTTCTGATTGGCCGATGGTTTGTGTTCTGGGCCAGCGGCCTGCGGCTGCTGATCGCCGGCGTGCGCCAGCTCGCCAATCCGGCGTTCACCGCCAAGGACATCTTCGAG
>JANXSI010000149.1 GCA_025352765.1 Devosia sp.
AGGTCCTCGTCGACCAGCGTGCCGGAGAACCAGCCACCGCAGAGCGTCACGTCGGCCGCCTTGAGGATCGGCAGCATGATCTTCGGATCGTCCGGGAAGCGCCGGCCCTTTTCCATGCCGGTGAAGCCGGCCGAGCGCGACTGCCTCAGGCACTCCTCGAGCGACACGTCGTCGCTGAGCTCGGGCAGATCGTCGTTCCACCACGCGATGGGGGACATTCCGAGTTTGGCTTTCATATCACTACCCGTCTTTCATGTTCGTCCGCACGGCCCCCTCACCCGGTCCTTCGGACCGACCTCTCCCCCAACGGGAGAGGTGGTGATGTGGCGAAATGGTGCCCCGTGCTCACCTCTCCCTTTGGGGGAGAGGTCGCCGCGCAGCGGCGGGTGAGGGGGCCTTCGGCGCCTACAGCTTCTGAGCCTTCAGCGCCGCCTCGTATTCCTTGCGTGCCTTGTTCACTTCCGGCCGCACACTCACTTCCGGCACGGCGACGTCCCACCAATGGCCGCCGGCATCTGTCGAGATCAGCGGGTCGGTGTCGATGACGATCACCGAGGTTCGGGTGTCGGCCTCGGCCGCCTTCAGCGCCGCCTCGAGATCGGCGATCGAGTCGACCTTGCGGGACACCGCGCCCATGGCTTCCGCGTGCTTGGCGAAGTCGATCTCGGGCATCACCTCGTGCCGGGTGTCCTTCAGCAGATTGTTGAAGTTGGCGCCGCCGGTCGCCATCTGCAGCCGGTTGATGCAGCCGAAGCCGCCGTTGTCGAGGACGACGATGGTGAGCTTCATGCCGAGCATGATCGAGCTCGAAATCTCGGAATTCATCATCATGTAGCTGCCGTCGCCGAGCATGACGATGACGTCGTCGTTCGGCTTGGCGATCTTGACGCCGAGGCCGCCGGCGATCTCGTAGCCCATGGTCGAGTAGCCATATTCCATGTGGTAGCTGCCGGGCGCGCCGGCCGGCCAGAGCTTGTGCAGTTCGCCCGGCAGGCCGCCCGAGGCGCAGACCAGCGTTGCCGCCGAGCCGCGGGCCCGGTGCACGGCGCCGATCACCTGCGCGTCGGAGGGGAGCGCGTTGGTCGGGTCGGTGACGAGCTTTGCCGCCTTCAGCCAGTCGGCCTTGGCGGCGGTCGCCGTGTCGGTCCACGCGGCCTTGGTGCGCCAGTCGCCGAGTTTTGCGCCCAGCATCTCGAGCCCGACCTTCGCGTCGGCGATCAGCGGCAAAGCGCGGTGCTTGTAGGCGTCGAACGGCTGCGTGTTGAGTCCGATGATCTTGACGCCCTCGGCCTTGAACAGCGCCCAGCTGCCGGTGGTGAAATCCTGGAGGCGCGAGCCGACGGCGAGCACGACGTCGGCCTGCTCGGCGAGGAGATTGCTCGCCGACGAACCGGTGACGCCCACCGAGCCCATGTTGAGCGGATGGACATGCGGCAGGCTGGATTTGCCGGAATTGGTTTCCATCACCGGAATGCCGTGCGTTTCGGCAAAGGCCTTGAGCGTCGCCGCGGCCTCGGAATAGAGCACGCCGCCGCCGGCGATGATCACCGGCTTCTGCGCAGCTTTGAGGGCGGCAAACGCCTCCTCGAACTGCACCGCGTCGGGCGCCGGGCGGCGCGGGCGCCAGATCTTTTCCTCGAACATGTCGGCCGGGTAGTCGAATGCTTCGGCCTGGACGTCCTGGCAGAGCGACAGCGTCACCGGACCGCACTCGGCCGGATCCGTCAGCACCTGCATGGCGCGGGCGAGGGCAGTGATGATCTGCTCGGGCCGGGTGATGCGGTCGAAATAGCGCGACACCGGGCGGAACACGTCATTCGCGCTGATCGTGCCATCGCCAAAGCTCTCGACCTGCTGCAGCACGGGATCGGGTCCGCGGTTGGCGAAGACGTCGCCGGGCAGCAGCAACAGCGGCAGCCGGTTGACGTGGGCGAGGGCGGCGGCCGTCACCATGTTGGTGGCGCCGGGCCCGATCGAGGACGTGACCGCCATCATGCGGCGGCGGAAGTTCGCCTTGCCGTAGGCGATCGCGGCGTGGGCCATCGATTGCTCGTTGTGGCCGCGATAGGTCGGCAGTTCGTCGCGCACCTGGTAGAGCGCCTCGCCGAAGCCGGCGACGTTGCCATGCCCGAAGATCGCAAAGATGCCGCCGAAGATCGGCACGACCTTGCCGTCGATCTCGGTCTTCTGCCGCGTCAGGAATTTGGCGAGCGCCTGCGACATGGTCAGGCGAATGGTCTTGGTCATCGTGTTCCTCCTGCACCGGTCGTTGCCGGCGCCCCACCCTCATCCGCCCTTCGGGCACCTTCTCCCATCAAGGGAGAAGGCCATCACCTCAAGCGCCGCGGCTCTGTTGCCTTCTCCGCTTGTGGGAGAAGGTGGCGATAGCCGGATGAGGGGGTAAGCCAAGCCCGCCATCCGCAAGATATCTACTCTCTCACAATGGCGCCGTCGTGCCGAGGCGTTGCCATGTCGCGGTGAGCGTTTCGAAGCGCTGCGCCATGTCGGCGATGGCGGCCTCGTCGGTCATCGTGCCGGCGAGCCAGGCGCGCGCGGCGGCGCCGAAGATAGTGCGGCCGACGGCAAAGCCTTTCACCGTGCGCGAGGCGCGGGCGGCGGCGAAGCCCGCCTCCAGCGCCTCCTGCGAGGCGTCGAGGCCGAGCAGGACGACGCCGCGGCAGTAGGGATCGTTGCTGTCGATCACCGCATCGATGGCATCCCAGGCCGCGCCGCTGGCCTGCGGCTCCAGCTTCCACCAGTCGGGCTTCAGCCCGGCGGCGTAGAGCTCGGCGAGGGCGCGGGCGATGGTCTGATCGTCCACCGGGCCGTGTTTGCTCACAATGATCTCGACCAGAATATCGCGTCCGATGATACGCGCGGCGTCATAAGCCTGGCGCAGCTTTTCGGTCTGCTCCTGCTTGAGCGCCGCCGGATCGTCGGGGTGATAGAAGCACAGTACCTTGATGCAGTGGTCGACCGGCCACTCGACGAGCCGGCTGCCGATGTCCTGGTTGAACTCGAAGCGCAGCGGGCGGCTGCCCGGCAGTTCGATCGGTTTGGCGATCCACAGGTTCTCGGCACCGGCGTCGAACAGCGCGGCGCGCCCGAAGCGGTCGTCGAGCAGCATGCCGTAGCCCGGGCGGCCGCCGGCGATGCGTGTTGCGGCTTTCACCGCAAGGCGCTTGAACGCCGAGATCTTTTCAGGCGTCGCGCCGGGC
>JANXSI010000198.1 GCA_025352765.1 Devosia sp.
CGGAGACTTCAGCGATAGCAAGATCGACACGAAACACATCCGTCATCCCAAGGATGCACACAGCCGCATCTTTCGATGCGGCTGTGCCAAAACCAGAGCCCTGTTGAACTTAGAAGCTGCCGGAGACCTTCGCAAACGGGCCGTAGACCAGTCGTGTGGTGGGGCCGCCAGACGGCCCGCCCGACGTTCCGCTGGACACGCCCGAAATCTGTTCGCCGCGGAAACCGAGGGTGAACTTGGTCTGTTCATTGACGTGATAGTCGAGGCCGAGCGACGCCTCGACGTCGTATACCGACTTCCATTTAGTGCCCGACTGCACCGGAATAAGTCCGGATCCGCCGCCACTGTTCGAGATGAACTGGGCCGTCGCATTGGTCCGTTCTTCGCCATAAATTACCGCGGCCGCCAGCATGCCGGAGACGCCCAGCGGGCTCTCGCCGAAGCGGGCCGACCCACTCACGCCAATACGCGGACCGGCGCCGATGAACTCAGCCTTATAATTCAGCTCCGCGCTACCGCCCGAACTAACACCAACCTTGTCCTGCGTGTCGGTATAGTGCAGGCCGCGAATCCCCGCAAACAGCTTCACGTCGAACTTGTCGCTCAGCACGGGGGCGAACGCCGCACCAAAATCCAGATTCTGGAAGCTGAAATTCGTGGTGAACCCACCGCCGAACGGGCCCCCGCTTGTGAAGGTCGAATGCGAGTCGAACATCTGGTTAGCCGAAGCGCCGAGTTCGAACGACCACTTGTCGTCAACGCGAATGCCGGCCGACAGAGCCCCACGGACCCCTGCATTGTCTTGAATGTCGGTAACAGTCGAACCGCCAGAACCGAGCTTGTCTTCCGCGACGTTATTCTTGCCCATCAGCCAGGCACCCTCGAGGCTGTACTCAAAGCCGGCGGGAAGCTGCACGGCTTCCTGAGCCTTTGCCTGAAAAACCGCAGCGCTCGAACCGACAGCAGCGATGGAAACCGAGCCGAGAAGGATATGCTTTAGATGCATGATTTACCTCGAATTAATGTGGCTAAACTGTGCGGATTCTGAGCCTATGTCAAAGCACAATAGTGGCCCGTCGAGTATGCCTGACCATTTTCGGCGGAAAGTGGCGATTGCATCACAGGTCGAACGAGGCGTCCCAATATCCGAATCTTTTCATCTGGGTGGCGTTGGCGGAAGCGATCGCTTTCGCCTGATCAACCGACAAGACGTCGCGCCACTGCCCGGAACGGCCCTCGCGGAAAAACTTCTGGGTCACGACGGGGCGCTCGGCAAAGCCGGCGCGCTCTTCTGCGGACTGGAGTTGCTCGAAGGAGGAGCGGGCGATGGCGCGACGCACGTCTGCAACGCTTGCGGAAATCTTCAGGAAGTCGACGATACGGCCAAACGCCAGTTCGGGTGTCGCCAGCATGTCCTCATAGCGCAGCACCACCATCCGGTCATGCAGGCGCGCGGTCCAAGACGATACATGCTGGCTCCACGAGCCGGTGACGACGAAGGAGTGCTCCGCTGAGCGCGGCAGCATGCGGTCGGCGTCGTTGATGGCCGCAATTGCCTGGTCGATCGACCAATTGCGGAAACGGGCATACGAGACGACCACATCAAGAGGGTTTCGGATGATGTAAAGCGCACCGGCCGTCACCCCGGGATCAATGGCGGGCTGCCCGAACTGCATCTGCAGGGCGGTGTGCGTCTTGAGGAACATGAAGCCTTTGACGTTCGAGGCGAGCCTTCGGTGGGCGAGCGGCCTGGCAACAGCCAGTTGCTCTGCGGTTGCGGTCTCGATTGGCACGGTCATCACGGGACGGTGAAAGGTCCCGAGGTTTTCATCGGGGATGATCTGGCTCAGCTGGTTGATATCGACACCCCGCTCGCCGGCGATCAGATTGGCGAGAAACGCCCGCATCCAGGTGTTGCCAGATTTGGGATAGGAGGCGACCCAATAGAGGTAACCCATCAGCCGGGTTCCCCAGAAAATATCAGGACGGAGTTCTTGCGAACGCCTACCACATTGTCCCGTTTGAAATAGGCGCGCTTTCCAGGGTTGAGCTCACGGGCGCGCCGGATGAGCAGTGCCGTGGCGCGATTGTCGGTGACGGCAACGATGGTTAGCACGGCGGCAACCGCCTCCGGCCCGGAGATGGAGCGCAACGGGCCGGCCCCGGCCACCCAGGCAGCAGCCAATTCATCGGTCGTGAACAGCCAGCCAGCGTACCCGACCATCTCGCGGCCGAGCATTGCAGCGACATGCCGTTCGGTTCCAAGTTGATCGCGGATGGCTCGCGCCAGGGAACCGACTTCGAAGTCCTTGAACGGCGGCATGCCGGAGAGGAAATCGATGACCGCCCCAAACGCCTCGAACGACGGGTTGAGCGTTATGAGTTCGAT
>JANXSI010000199.1 GCA_025352765.1 Devosia sp.
GGCGCCGGATCGGTCAGATCGTCGGCCGGCACGTAAATCGCCTGCACGGACGTGATCGAGCCCTTGTTGGTGGTGGTGATGCGCTCCTGCAGCGCGCCCATGTCGGTCGCCAGCGTCGGCTGATAGCCCACGGCCGACGGGATACGACCGAGCAGAGCCGACATTTCGGCACCCGCCTGGGTGAAGCGGAAGATGTTGTCGACGAAGAACAGCACGTCCTGGCCCTGGTCGCGGAAGTGCTCGGCGACGGTGAGGCCCGAGAGCGCGACGCGGGCGCGGGCGCCCGGCGGCTCGTTCATCTGGCCGAACACCAGGGCGCACTTCGAACCGGCGGTCGAGCCGTTGTTCTCGTGCGGGTCCTTGTTGACGCCCGATTCGATCATTTCGTGGTAGAGGTCGTTGCCCTCGCGGGTGCGCTCGCCGACGCCGGCGAACACCGAATAACCACCGTGCGCCTTGGCGACGTTGTTGATCAGTTCCTGGATCAGCACGGTCTTGCCCACGCCCGCGCCGCCGAACAGGCCAATCTTGCCGCCGCGCGCATAGGGGGCGATGAGGTCGACGACCTTGATGCCGGTGACGAGGATCTGGGCTTCCGACGCCTGCTCGACAAAGCTCGGCGCTTCCTGGTGGATGGCGCGACGGCTGGGCGTATTGACCGGGCCGGATTCATCGATCGGCTCGCCGATGACGTTCATGATGCGGCCGAGCGTCTCTTCGCCCACCGGCACCGAGATCGGCGCGCCGGTGTCGGTGACTTCGGCACCGCGGACGAGGCCCTCGGTGGTGTCCATCGAGATGGTCCGCACGGCATTCTCGCCCAGGTGCTGCGCGACTTCCAGCACCAGCCGGTTGCCGTTGTTGAGCGTCTCGAGCGCGTTCAGGATCGCCGGCAGTTCGCCGTCGAACGTCACGTCCACCACGGCGCCAATGACCTGGCTGATCCGGCCGATCGACTTGCCTGCTTCTGCCATTTTGTAACCCTTCCTTCTCAAGGACCCATGAGGTCCCAAGCTTGATGTCAGAGCGCTTCCGCGCCCGAAATGATTTCGATGAGCTCTTTGGTGATCTGCGCCTGGCGCTGGCGGTTGTAGACGAGCGTCAGCTTCTTGATCATGTCGCCGGCATTGCGCGTGGCGTTGTCCATGGCGCTCATCTGCGCGCCGAAGAACGACGCATTGTTCTCGAGCAGGGCCCGGAACAGCTGCACCGAAATGTTGCGCGGCAGGAGGTCCGTGAGGATCGCTTCCTCGTCGGGCTCGTATTCGTAGCTGACGCTCGAGGCGGCCTCGGCAGCCGGGGCCGCCTCGAACTTGGCCGGGATCAGCTGCAGCGCCGTCGGCACCTGCGAAATCACCGAGCGGAAGGTCGCAAAGAACAGCGTCGCGACGTCGAATTCGCCGTTGGCGTACATGCTCAGGATCTTGTCGCCCACCGACTGCGCATTGACGTAGCCGAGGGTGCGGACCTCGCGGAACGAGATCGTCTCGACGATCTTGTCGGCGAAGACGCGCTTCAGGATGTCATTGCCCTTGCGGCCGACGGTCAGAATCTTGACCGTCTTGCCTTCGGCGATGAGCTTTTGCGCCGTATCGCGCGCGAGCCGCGCGATCGAGGAGTTGAAGCCACCCGCAAGACCGCGCTCGCCGGTCGCGACGACCAGCAGGTGCACCTGGTCCTTGCCGGTTCCGCCCAAGAGCGACGGCGCATCGGCGCGGCCCGCATAGGCCGCCCCGAGAGAGGCAAGCACATTGGTCATCCGCTCGGCATAGGGCCGGGCGGCAATGGCGGCTTCCTGCGCGCGGCGCAGCTTCGCCGCTGCCACCATCTGCATGGCCTTGGTGATCTTCTGGGTCGATTTGACCGAGGCGATCCGGTTCTTGAGGTCCTTGAGCGAAGCCATAGGGCCGCGGTACTCCGGGTGTCTTTCGTCGTCTTAGACGGTAAAGGTCTTCTTGAACGCTTCGATCGCCGCCTTGAGCTTGGCGCGGAGGTCATCGCTCAGCGCCTTTTCCTTGGCGATGGTGGCGAGGAGATCCGCGTTCTTGCCGCGCAGCGCGCCGAGCAGACCGCGTTCGAACGGGCCCACCTGGTTGACCGGCAGGTCGTCGAGATAGCCTTGGCCGCCGGCAAAGATCACCGCGACTTCTTCTTCGGGTTTCAGCGGCGCGAACTGCGGCTGCTTCAGCAGTTCCGTAAGACGCGCACCGCGGTTGAGCAGACGCTGCGTCGCGGCATCGAGATCGGAGCCGAACTGGGCGAAAGCCGCCATTTCGCGGTACTGGCTGAGCTCACCCTTGAGCGAGCCGGCCACCTGCTTCATCGCCTTGATCTGGGCGTTGCCGCCCACGCGGCTCACCGAGATACCGACGTTCACCGCCGGACGGATGCCCTGGAAGAACAGGTTCGTTTCAAGGAAGATCTGGCCGTCGGTGATCGAGATCACGTTGGTCGGGATATAGGCCGACACGTCGTTGGCCTGCGTCTCGATGACGGGGAGCGCGGTGAGCGAGCCAAGACCATGGTCTTCGTTGAGCTTGGCGGCGCGCTCGAGCAGGCGCGAGTGGAGATAGAACACGTCGCCCGGATAGGCTTCGCGGCCCGGCGGACGACGCAGCAGCAGCGACATCTGACGGTAGGCGACGGCCTGCTTGGTGAGATCGTCATACGCGATCACGGCATGCATGCCGTTGTCGCGGAAGAACTCGCCGATGGCGCAGCCGGTGAACGGCGCGAGGAACTGCATGGCGGCCGCGTCCGACGCGGTCGCTGCGACGACGATCGAATATTCGAGCGCGCCGTTGTCTTCGAGCACCTTCACGAACTGCGCGACGGTCGAGCGCTTCTGCCCGATGGCGACGTAGATGCAATAGAGCTTTTCGCTCTCGGGCGCGTTGGCGGCGTGCGCCGCCTTCTGGTTGAGAAATGTATCGAGAATGACGGCGGTCTTGCCGGTCTGGCGATCGCCGATGATCAGCTCGCGCTGGCCACGGCCGATCGGGATCAGCGCATCGATCGCCTTGAGGCCGGTCGACATCGGCTCATGCACCGACTTGCGCGGCAGGATGCCCGGCGCCTTGACGTCGACGCGGCGACGCTCGGTGTACTCGATCGGGCCCTTGCCATCGATCGGATTGCCGAGGCCATCGACGACGCGGCCGAGCAGGCCCTTGCCGACGGGGGTGTCAACGATCGCGCCGGTGCGCTTGGCGGTGTCGCCTTCCTTGATGCCGCGGTCGTTGCCGAAGATCACGACGCCGACATTGTCGGATTCGAGATTGAGCGCCATGCCCTTGATGCCGCCCGGGAACTCGACGAGCTCACCGGCCTGCACATTGTCGAGCCCGTAGACGCGCGCGATACCATCGCCGACGCTGAGCACCTGGCCGACCTCGGAAACCTCGGCCTCCTGGCCGAAATTCTTGATCTGGTCCTTGAGGATCGCAGAGATTTCCGCGGCTTTGATATCCATTATCCGACCTCTTTCATGGCGATCTTCATCGCAGAGAGCTTAGTTTTGAGGGAGCTGTCGATCATCTGCGAGCCGACCTTGACCACAAGGCCACCGATCAGGGAGGGATCGACATGTTGCGTGAGCGTGACGGTCTTGCCGATCTTTGCCTTGAGCGTATCGGCAAGATCGGAGACCTGGGCGCTCGTGAGCGGCGTCGCCGAAGTGACGTCGGCCTGAACTTCGCCGCGCTCGCCGGCAGCCAGCGCCTGGAACGCGGTAATGATGGCGGGCAGCGCGAACAGCCGACCGTTGCGGGCAACGACCTTGACCAGATTGCCGACCGTCTTGTCGAGATTAGCCTTTGCAAGGATCGCGTCGGCAGCGACCGATTTCTCGTCCGCACTGATCACCGGCGAGCGGAGGAAGCGGCGGAAATCCGCGCTCTCCCCGCTCAGCGTCTGCAGTTCGACAAGGCCTGCTTCGACGGCACCGAGCGAGCCTTCGGATTTGGCGAGATCGAACAACGCCGCCGCATAAGGCCGCGCGATCTGGGTCAGCACCGAATTTTGCTCTGCCAAGCCGTTCTTCCCTGTCGCTGGTCGCGTCCAAAACCCGTTGTGAAACGGGCATTCCCCGACGCTTACGAATATGCGGAGGCGGCCACCGGCCCCCGAAACCGCGCCCCCTCTAACATGGCGACTTGAGGGTGCGCAAGGCACGGAGGCCGGGGCTTTTTGAGGAACATTGTCGCGGGGGCCGGACCCCGCGCAGACTCAGTAAAAGCTCATCGGGTCGATATCGACCTGGATGCGGAGGTTCCCCTTGGGGCGTTCGGCCGAACCGAGCCAGAATCGGACGTAGCCGGAGAGGTCGAAATCCTTGGGACTCTGGGCGAGGAGCCGCACCCGGTGGCGGCCGCGCACCATGGCAACGGGGGCATCGGCGGGGCCGAACAGTTTCAGGCCCTCGGCCTGTGGCGCGGCGCTCAGGAGCCGCCGGGCAAAGCCGGTCGCCTCGTCGTGCTCGCTGGCCGAAACGATCAGTGCCGCCAGCCGGCCGAAGGGCGGCAGCCCGCCCTCCTCGCGCACCACCAGTTCGTGGGCGTAGAAGGCCTCGCGGTCCTGCTTGACCATCGCCTGCATCACCGGATGGGTCGGGTGATAGGTCTGGAGGAACGCCCGACCGGATTTCGCGGCGCGCCCGGCGCGGCCGGTGACCTGCGTCAGGATCTGGAAGGTCTTTTCCGCCGCCCGCGGATCGCCATGGGCAAGGCCGAGATCGGCGTCGAGCACCCCCACCAGCGTCAGTTTCTCGAAATGATGGCCCTTGGCGACGAGCTGCGTGCCGATGATCAAATCGAACTCGCCGCGCTCGATCTCGTCGAAGCGATCCTTGAGCTGGGCGTTCGAGCCCATGTCGGAGCTCAGAATCACCAGCCGCGCATCGGGAAAGCGCGCCGCCGCTTCTTCCGCCACCCGCTCGATCCCCGGCCCGATCGGCACCAGCGAATCGAGCGTGCCGCAGGCGCTGCAGGCCGTCGGCCGCTTCTGTTCGTGACCGCAATGGTGGCACATCAGGATGCCGCGGAACCGGTGCTCGACCAGCCAGGCCGAGCAATCGGGGCACTGGTACTGGTGGCCGCAGGATTTGCACAGCGTCAGCGGCGCATAGCCCCGGCGGTTGAGGAACAACAGCGCCTGCTCGCCGCGATCGAGGGTCTGGAAGATTTCGCGGGCGAGCCGCGGCGCGATCCACTGGCCCTTTTCCGGCGGCTCTTCGCGCATGTCGAGCGCGGTGATGTCGGGCATCGCCGCCGCCGAAAAGCGCGACGTCAGCATGACGTGCTTGTAGCGGCCCAGATTGGCGTTGTTGCGCGATTCGACCGACGGGGTGGCCGAGGAGAGGATCACCCGCGCCTCGGCGAATCGGGCCCGCACCACCGCCATGTCGCGGGCGTGGTAGTTGACCCCGTCCGACTGCTTGAAGGCGCCGTCGTGCTCCTCGTCCATAACGATGAGCCCGAGGTCGTGGAACGGCAGGAACAGCGACGAGCGCGCCCCGACCAGCGCCCGCACCTCGCCATTGTTGATGGCCCGCCAGGTGCGGGCCCGCTGCGCCGGGGTCATGTCGGAATGCCAGCCGGCCGGGTTGGTCCCGAAGCGGCGGGCGAACCGGTCGAGGAAGGTGTGGGTGAGCGCGATCTCGGGCAGGATCACCATCGCCTGCCGCCCGGCCCGCAGCGTGTCTGCCACCGCCTCGAAGAACACCTCGGTCTTGCCGCCGCCGGTGACGCCATCGAGCAGCGCCACGCCATATTTGTGCGGGTCGAGTTCGCGGATCTGCCGCAGCGCCTCGGCCTGCTCCTCGCTCAGCGTCGGCGCCAGCTGGTCCGGGTCGGGCGGGAGCACCAGGGGCGGCGGCGCGACCTCGAGCCGCTCGAGCGCGCCGGACCGCTCGAGACCCTCGATCACCGATGCCGACACGCCGCTTTGCCCGATCAGCGCCGTCTTCGGCCAGGCAAGGCCATCGGCCACCGCGTCAAGGACGCGGGCCCGCGCCGGCGTCATCCGGTCGGGAGGCTGCCCGGTCTTGCGGAACGCGACCACCTGCCGCTCGGGTTCGAGCGCTTCGGACGAGCGCAGCACCGAGCGGAGGACGAGACCGGGCGCCGCCAGCGTGTAGCGGCTGACCCACTCGACGGTCTTCAGCAGTTCCTCGCCGAGCGGCGGCACGTCATAGACATAGGAGATGTCCTTGAGCCGGTTGTGCGCGGTGTTGTCCTTGGGGACGCCCCAGACGACGCCCAGGGTCAGCCGGCCGACCAGCGGCACGGCGACGATGGAGCCGCGCACCACGCGCATGCCATAGGGCACGCGATAGGAGTACGGCCCCTCGACCGAGACGCTCACCATCACTGCAACGATGTCGGGAAGCTCATCCATTCGTGCCCGCTTTGTTCACGGGCAATGTAGGGAGCGCAAGCTGATTCTGCGACCGGCGGCCGTCAGATCATTTCGAGCGAGGTTTTGCGCCTGGGCGGCGGGAACGCCGCATCGAGCGCCGCGAGGTCGGCGGCGGTGAGGACAATCTCGGCGGCGGCGGCGTTGTCGCGGACGTGCTGTGGATCGGTGGCCTTGGGAATGGCAATGACATTGGGCTGGGCGAGCACGAAGGCGAGCGCGATCTGCGACGGGGTGACGCCGTGGGCTTTGGCGACCGCCTCGAGCCCGCGATGCTTGGCGAGCTGCCCCTGCTCAACCGGCGAATAGGCCATGATCGGGATCTTGTGGTCGGCCGACCAGCCGGTGAGGTCGTGCTCGATGCCGCGGCGGGTGAGGTTGTACAGCACCTGGTTTGCGGCGCAGGCGCTGCCACCCTTGTCCACCAGCTCCTCCATGTCGTCGACGTCGAAATTGGAGACACCCCAGTACCGGATCTTGCCGTCGGCCCGGAGCGCTTCGAAGCCCGCAATCGTCTCCTCGAGACCGTAGCGGCCGCGCCAGTGCAGCAGATAGAGATCGAGCCGGTCGGTACCGAGCCGCTTGAGGCTCCGCTCGCAGGCCGCAATGGTGCTGGCGCGGCTGGCGTTCGACGGCAGCACCTTGCTGACGAGGAACACCTCGTCGCGGCGGCCCTTGATGGCGTCGCCGGTGACCGTCTCGGCGCCGCCATCGGCGTACATTTCGGCGGTGTCGACGAGCGTCATGCCGAGTTCGAGGCCGAGCTGCAGGGCTTTGACCTCCGCATCGTGGCTGCTCCGGCTCTCGCCCATCTTCCACGTCCCCTGGCCGAGCGCCGGCACGGTTTCGCCACCGGGAAGACTGATCGGCTGGATCGGCATGTGGCGTCCTTTCAGAATGCTGTGATGATCAACGCGCGAGTAACGCCGAAGGTTTAGGGTCGGGCGATGACCAATACCGCCTTTCGCGTCGACGCCGATATCGAAACCGAGCTCAAGCGGTGGACGCGCGACCTCGGCAGCGTCCGGCGGCTCGCCGCCAACACGCTCGACGCCTATGGCCGCGACGTCGGCCAGTTCCTCAATTTTCTCGCCGGCCATAGCGGCGGCGCGGTGTCGATCGCAACGCTGCGCGAGATGCGCGCGGCGGACCTCCGCGCCTTCATGGCCAAGCGCCGCGAGGGCGAGATCGAGCCGCGCTCGGTCGCCCGCTCGCTCTCGGCGATCAAGAGCTTCTTCCGCTTTTTGGAGCGCGAAGGGATCGTCTCGACCGAGGCGCTCAACACCGTGCGGACGCCCAAGTCCAAGAAGTCGCTCCCCAAGGCGCTGACCGTGCTCGAAGCCAAGGCAACCATCGCCACCACGGCCGAACTCGAGGACCGGCCGTGGGTCGCGGCGCGCGACATGGCGGTGCTGTCGCTCTGCTATGGCGCGGGCCTGCGTATCTCGGAGGCGCTGGCGGTCAGCCGCGCCGATCTCGACAGCGCCGCGCTCCGTGTCACCGGCAAGGGCGGCAAGACAAGGCTGGTGCCGCTGATCGATGCGGTGCGCCAGTCGGTCGAGGCGTATCTCAAACTCTGCCCGTTTCCGCTGACCCCGACGCAGCCGCTGTTCCGCGGCGTCAAGGGCGGCGTGCTGTCGCCGCGGCTGATCCAGATGCGGGTGGTGCAATTGCGCTCGGCGCTCGGCCTGCCGAAGAGCGCCACGCCGCA
>JANXSI010000233.1 GCA_025352765.1 Devosia sp.
GATCGAGGCCATCTCGAAGTCGCAGGCAGTGATCGAGTTCACCCTTGGCGGCGAAGTCCTCACCGCCAACCAGAATTTCTGCGACGCAATGGGCTACAGCCTCGACGAGATCAGGGGCCGGCATCACCGCATGTTCGTGTCGCCGGCATTCGCCGCGTCGCCCGAATACGCGCAGTTCTGGGCCGATCTGGGTGCCGGCAAGTTCCAGTCGGCCGAGTACATCCGTCTCGGCAAGGGCGGGCGCGAAGTCGGCATTTCCGCGACCTACAACCCGATCTTCGATCTCGGCGGCAAGCCCTACAAGGTGGTGAAATTTGCCTCCGTGATCACCGATCGCAAGGTGGCCGAGCGCCTGATCGGACTGCTCAACGACAGCCTGGTGCGGCTGGCCGATGGCGACCTCACCGGCAAGATCAACGCCGAGTTCACCGGCGACTACGAGAACCTGCGCCGCACCTACAATGCCTCGCTGGGCAAGTTCTCCGGCGTCATGGGCCAGATCCGCGACACTTCGGCGGCGCTCCGCACCGCGACCGGCGAGATCCTCTCGGGCACCAACGATCTCGCCGACCGCACCAGCAAGCAGGCGGCAGCGATCGAGGAAACGTCCGCGGCGATGGAGCAACTCGCCGGCACCGTCATGGCCAACGCCAAGCGGGCCGAAGATGCCAGTGCCCGGGCCCAGACGGTGTCGAAGACCGCCGCCGAGACCGGCGAGGTGATGCAGAAGTCGAACGACGCGATGGAACGCATTTCCACTTCGTCGTCGAAGATCTCCAACATCATCGGCCTGATCGACGACATCGCCTTCCAGACCAATCTCCTGGCGCTCAACGCCTCGGTCGAGGCGGCACGGGCCGGCGATGCCGGCAAGGGTTTTGCGGTGGTCGCGGTGGAAGTGCGCCGCCTCGCGCAATCGGCGGCCAGCGCCTCGTCCGAGGTCAAGGTGCTAATCGAGCAGTCGGCCAGCGAAGTCGCGGGCGGCAGCCGTCTCGTCGCCGAGGCCGCGCAGAAACTCTCGAGCATGCTGGCGGGCGTCACCGAAAGCGCGGCGCTGATCCAGGGCATCGCCTCGGCCAGCCAGGAGCAGTCGGGCGCCATCTCGGAAGTCACGACCGCGATCCGCGAGATGGACGAGATGACCCAGCACAATGCGGCGCTGGTCGAGGAGACCAATGCGGCGATCGAGCAGACCGAGCAGCAGGCCAACGAACTCGACCGCATCGTCGAGGTGTTCGTGGTCGACCAAGCGGCTTCGTCACCGTCCGCCAGCAGGCCAAGCCGCGAGGGTCGGCGGCCGCAGGCGGGCCTCCGGTCGGCCGCTTAAGCGAAAAATGCGCCGGGTGTGTGGGGCACCCAGCGCAAAACCCTCGAAACGAAAGACCGCCCCGGGAGCGCGAGGGCAAACTCCCCACTCCCGGAGCGGTATCGAGCAGCTTACTTGGCCGCTTCGATCTTGGTGGCGTCGTTCTTGCCGTCCTTGACGTCGAAGGTGATGACCACCTTCTCGCCGACCTTGATCTTGGACAGGTCGAACTTGGCCGGGAAGATGTAAACCTTCTTGTCGACGGTGACGGTTTCGGTCTTCACATCGACGGCGGTGACGGCGCCGGTGACGGTGCTCGCGGCGGCCATGGCGGCCGACGAGAAAGCGAGCGAGGCAACAACGAGAGACGAAACGAGAAGCTTGCGCATGTAGTCCTCCGAGAGATCATCGCGCCTCCCTAACGGGGCGCGTGCAGTCTTGTCGCCCCCCCCGTTTGCCGCTGCTTGTCGCGAAACTTACTTCTGCGTAAGCCTCGGTCGGGGCGGCTCGTGGGCGACTGCGATGCCCAATCTGCATCCCGCCCCGCACTTGCGCGTTTCCCCTGCCCGTCCCGGAGATTGCCCATGCCCTTCACCGAACAGCCCGACCGCCTGGTCGCCGATTTCACCTTCAAGGATTTTCGCGAGGCGTTTTCCGCCATGGTCGAAATCGCCTTCGCCGCCGACAAGGCCGACCACCACCCCGAATGGTCCAACGTCTACAACAAGCTGCACATCGAGCTGACGACGCACGATGCGGGCGGCATCACGGACAAGGACCGCGCCCTCGCCGCAGCGATCGACGAGATCGTCGGCCGCCGGAGCGGTTGAAGACCGCAGACGCCGCCCGTCGCGCGATGGTAATCTTGCCTGGCTATAGCGCTCCAGCACAAGGAATCGCCGAATGGACCAGTCTCTGAGCCCCGAAGAGTACGAGCGCCGCATCCGCGAGCGCGCCCAGCAGCTTTGGGAAGAAGCCGGCCGGCCCGAGGGACTGAGCGATCATTTCTGGTTCGCCGCGCAGCGCGCCTTCGAGGCGGAACACCCCGAATTCGCGCAGCGTCATGGGGGCGAACAGCGGCCGGAGCCCAACGCGCTAGGCGGTCTGGTGATCTGACCCTGCGGGTCTATTTCAGCGTGTGATAGAGCGAAATCCAGGTCCCGTCCGGATCGGCGACATAGGCCACGCGGTTGCCCGCCTCGCTGTCGAACGGCTCGCGCAGAACGGTGACGCCTTGGGCACGAAGGGTGGCGACGAGGGAGTCGACGTCGTCGGTTTTGAGCCCGATTTCGAACGGGTGGCCCGAGCTTGAGGGCGGCATGCCGTGCGATTTGAGCCCGGCGTCCGAACTCACCGCAATCGTCGTGCCGCCGGCGGAAAACTCCACATGCATGGGCACACCGGTCTTCGGAAACCGGTAGGTTTCGGTGAAGCCCCTGAGCGTTCCGTAGAAAGCGACCGAGCGCGGGATGTCGCGCGCAGAGACCGTGACAAGGGCATTGATGATGGTCGCCATGGTACCTCCGATCGGTTGCCGCTCGACGCTACAGGGCCGTGCGACAACGAATCAAGATCGACCTCGCGGCAGGGCGGCCGGCCCCCGTTGGCGACCGGCCGACTGGCGCTATTTTGCGACCGCCTCGCACTCGGCCATGGCTGCGGCCGAAGAGGTGTCGACCTGATAGGTCTTACCGTCGGCCCCAGTAATGAACATCACGCAGCCGGCAAGCGCCTTGGACATGCCGATCGTCATCGCCAGCTTGTCGCCCTCCATCATGGCAGTGCCCATCTGGCCGTTCGGCATGATGGCGACGACTTCCCCGGGCTTTGCCGTGGTCATCATCATGTCGCCGCCGGCCATGGCGTCCGGGGCCATCGGCGCCATCGGGTCACTGGACATGGCGTCGCCCGCCATCATGCTCGAAGACGACATGTTGGCGGCATAGGCTGGCAGCGCCATCAGCGAGGCGGCAATGGCGATAGTGGTCAGCCGTATAGCTTTGTTCATGAAAGTCTCCCCTGTGAACCGCTCCAGGCGGCGGGGAGAGGCTTAGCAGTCCGGCGATCCGTGGCCTTCTCAAGCCGAGTCAATTCCGGTTGTAACGTGCGTGATCTCGCGACGGATCAGAAGATCAGACAAGAGCGCGGGCAGAACTGGCCACCCGCGCTCAGGGGCTTACTTCGCGTCGGTCAGCGTGTATTCGCCGCCCGCGAGCGTGCAGAGGTCGACGCCGTTTACGATCAGGTCCGGAGCACCTTCAGGCACGAACTTCATGTCGTAATTGCACTGCGTCGAGCCGTCGGCGATGGTCACCTGAACCGAGGTCCCCGGCTCCAGGGTTGCCTGTCCGAGCACGTCCTCTTCCCAATTGTCGGTGGTCGCCGGCGAGGTGAAGAAGTTGGTGATCGAGTACGACGAGCTGTTGGTCAGCTGAAACACGAGATCTTCGGCAAAGGCGGCCGACGGCAGCGCAACGAGGGCCGCCGCGAGCATCGCGATGGTCGAGAGTCTGGACATGATGTCTCCGGGGAATAGTGCGGGAATTGCACAAAAGGCCTTCTAGGCGCGGGCCTCGCGATTCGCGACGCCTCTTGCTCCCGGCGGGCCGCGCGGTATCATTGCCGAATGCCCGCCCTCACCCCATTCGAACGCATCACCCTCGCCGTCGAGGCCCAGATTCCCCTCGTCCGCGCCATGGAAGCGGCGCTAGGCCGCGAGGCGGCCCATCGGCTGGTCCGCGAAGCGCTCGACAAGGCGAACCGCGCGACGGTCGCCAAACGCGGCAGCCTGCTCGATATCCCGACCCTCGCCGCCGAATTTGCGGGGTTCGGCGAGGGCGTGCGGTACGAATTCGAGACCGTCGAGCAGACCGACAGCCTCCTCCGCAACGAGGTCACGCACTGCGACTATGCGGCGTTCATGGAGCGGATCGGCGCGCGCGATCTGGGCGAGTTGCTGATCTGTGACGGTGACTTCGCCATGGCCGATGAACTTGGGCTCAAGCTGGAGCGAACGACGACCTGCATGGCCGGGGACGGTCACTGCAATTTCTGCTACTCGCTCAAAGCTTCTTGAGTGCCCGTTCCGACATTGGTAACAGCCGACGTGCACAGAACGCGCAGGCGGTCCATCTGACCTGTATTGTGCCGCGGCAGCATAATTTGTTACCGTAAGCAGGACTTGGTGCTCATGGCACCCGAGGACGGACGGACCAAACAGACCGACCCGAGTGACAAGGGCTGAGTGAGTGTGAAGGCAGAATTTCCACTAGGTGGCGGTCGGACCGGCAACCTGATCCGCTCCTTCGAATGGGGCCTCACACCGCTCAACATCATCGAAAGCTGGCCGCAGTCGCTGCGCTCGATCATTCAGATGATGGTGCAACAGCGTCATGCCATTTGTGTCTTCTGGGGGCCCGGCCTCACCATGCTGTACAACGATGCCTACGCGCCGATGCTCGGCAAGCGCGAAGCCGGGGCAATGGGACGCCGGTTCGCCGACGTCTGGGCGGATGTCTGGGCCGACGTCAAGCCATTCGTCGATCAGGCGCTGAGCGGGGAAGGCACGTTTAGCGAGGATCTGCGTCTCATCATGACGCGCAATGGCTATGAAGAGGAAACCTTCTGGACGTTCTCCTACAGCCCCCTCTACGACGATGAAGGTCGCATAGCCGGCCTGATCAACGTCGCTGTTGAAACCACGGCCTCGGTCCGAGGGCGCCTGGCTCAGGAGGGGGTGCAGCGCGAGCTGCTGCACCGGATGAAAAATTCTCTCGCCGTGACCAGTGCGGTGGTCACGGCCACGTTGCGCCACGCGTCCTCGCTGGTCGAGGCGCGCACCGAAGTCGAGCGCCGGATCGCGGCATTGAGCGAGGCACAGACTTTGGTCACGCAGAGCGACAAGGTCGACATCCGCACCATCGTCTCGGCCGCGATGCGGGCGCATTTGAGCGGCGAACACCGGCTGGTGATGACGGGGCCCGCTATCGCCCTGCCGTCCCATCAAGCCGTTGGTCTGTCGCTTGCGGTCTACGAATTGGCGACCAATGCCCTAAAATACGGGGCGCTGTCGAACAGCGAAGGGCGAGTCCGTGTCGATTGGGATCACACCGAAGGGCAGTTCCGCTTCGCCTGGCAGGAGCTTGCCGGCCCGGCGGTCGTCGCTCCAACACGACGCGGCTTTGGATCGCGCCTCACCAACCAGATCGTGGCCGCCTATTTCGCGGGCTCGGGTCAGACCACGTACGAGGCCGACGGGGTTCGGTTCGAGCTGATGGGAACCATCGAGACGTCGACGTCCTCCGACAGGACGATACCCTAAGGCGCGAGGTCCACGGGGACCGGCGGTGCCGTGTAGAGCACGGTGATCTTCACGCGCTCGTTAGCCGCCAGATATGGATCGTTGATAAAGAACGGATCCGACGTGGAGCGTCCCACCACAGCACTGATGTGATCGTCGGACAGGCCCGCCTCGCCGAGAATGTCGCGGACGACGTTGGCGCGGTCGCTGGAGAGCTCCCACGGGCCGTAGCGCGGGTTGTCGTATTTGTCGCCGGCGGCGGTGTGCCCGGAAATGCGGATCTGGTTGGACAGCTTCTCCAGCAACGGCGCCATCGCGACGATCGCGGCGCGGGCGGAATCGATGGGGAATTTGGAGCCGTTGGCGAACATGCGCAGCCCCTCCTGGTCCGAGATGGTAATGTCGAGGCCCTCTTCGGACTTTTCGATCAAGAGGCTCGACTGAATGCGGGTAATGTCGGGGTTGGCCTGCCAGGCCTGGCGGATACTTGCCGCAGCCGCGTCGAACTGCTTGTCCTGAGTCGATTTCTGCAGCGATGCGGCTGGATCGATCTGGCCCGGGTTGCCGGCGAGCTTGCCGGCCATACCTTGGGCAGGTTTAGCGGGATTGGACACATCCTTGGCCCCGTCGATGGCGGCGCCATGGCGCGAGGCACCGCTGTCGTCGGCGGAATTGCCGCCCATGATGCCGCCGGCGCCGCTTTGCGTCGCGATGGTGTCGGGCGGCATGAAATAGTTGGCGAGACCGAGCTTCTGCTCCGGCGTCGTCATGCTGATCAGCCACAGCAGCATGAAGAACGCCATCATCGCGGTCACGAAGTCCGCATAGGCGATCTTCCAGGCCCCGCCATGGTGGGCATGGTCGGCCTTCTTGATCTTCTTGATGATGATCGAGTCTTCGCTGAGGCTAGCCATGTCTCTGCTCTTCCCGTTCGGACTCTATTTCGCCAGGCCGGCGGTGGCTGCGTCGACTTCGGCAAAGCTCGGCCGGTCTTCCGACATCAGCATCTTGCGGGCGAACTCGATGGCGATTTCCGGGGAATTGCCCGACATGTGGGCGAGCAGCCCAGTCTTCATCGAGAGGAAATACTTGGCTTCCGCCTCGTAGATGTTCTTGAGCGCCGACGCCATCGGACCAAAGAAGCCATAGGCGACGAACACGCCGAGGAACGTACCGACCAGCGCGGCGCCGATCAGGTGCCCAAGGATCTCGGGCGGCTCGTTGATCGAGCCCATGGTGTGGATCACGCCCAGCACGGCGGCGACGATTCCGAGCGCCGGGGTGCCGTCGGCCAGCCCCTGGATGGCACTGACGACGCGCGCCTGCTCCTGGTGATGGGTCTCGAGTTCCTCGTCCATCAGCGCATCGAGTTCGTGCACATTGTTGGTGCCCTGGGTCAGCATGCGCAGGTAGTCGCACATGAACTCGACCGCGTGGTGATCGGCGGCAAATTTTGGAAAGCGTGCGTAGATGTCGGAATTCTTGGGGTCTTCGACATGCGGCTCGAGCGCCAGGACGCCCTTGGCCTTGACCAGCTTGAAGAGGCTGTACTGGACACCCAGCAACTCGATGTAGGCGGCCTTGTTGTAGCGCGAACCCTTGAAGATCGTGCCGAAGATGCCGAGGCACTGCTTGAGCACTGCGCCGGTGTTACCGATCACGAAAGCGCCCATGGCGGCGCCTAGAATGATCACCGCCTCGAAGGGCTGGAACAGGACCGCCAGGTGCCCGCCATTGGCAAGATAGCCGCCAAGAACCGAGCCGAAGATGACGACGATGCCGATGATCACACGCATTACACTCGGACTCTCTCGCTATTGAGCACCAAACGTCGCGAGGCATTCACCGCAAGATCAGCCGCCAAGCAGGGGCGTTCCCCGGTTTCAAGACCGCGGCGATCGTTGCTTCGGGAATGCCACCCTAGTTCTGGTGCGCAGTATCTGCGAGTGCGCTTAACAGCCCGTGTATAGGGGCGGCATAAAAACCAAGATTCTCGCTGCCGACGCGGCTCTCCAGCTTGCTTGATCCGGCTCCCGGTACTGCTCAGTTAACAATTCGTCCTGCAGTAGTGCACGGAGCAACCGGTGCCATTTCGCACGTTCGGGTCCTGCGTTTTCAAGGGGACGGGATGCACCTTTTCAACCGCTTCGTTGCCGATGAGTCCGGTGCTACGGCGATCGAATATGGCCTCATTGCCGCGCTCATTGCGGTCGGCATCATCGCGGCTGCCACCAGTTTGGGCGGCCAGCTCAGCAAACTCTTCACTCGTGTCGCCAACAAGCTCAACGCCTCGACGTTCTAAGGACGGCGTCAGGCGATCCGTTCGCCCACTACCCCCTGCCCCGGACGATGACGGACCGGCCTGGCCGTCACTCCGATCGGCGAGTCCTGCGCTGGCGCGAGGCACGTCCGAATTCTGACCACTTCCGAGCGGCCACTGGAACGCTTTCGGCTGTCACAACTTGTGGCACCGAACGGCCTTTGGCCACTGACACGGAAGGAAGCGTCACATGGGAATTATCTGGACCATCATCATCGGCTTTGTTGCCGGCCTGATCGCGAAATTCATCGTCCCCGGCAATAATGAGCCGCGCGGCTTCATTCTGACTACCATCCTCGGCATCATCGGCGCAGTCGTTGCCTCCTATCTCGGGCAGGCTCTGGGCTGGTATGCGCCGGGCGAAGGCGCCGGGTTTATCGGCGCCATCGTAGGCGCCATAATTGTGCTGGTGATTTGGGGTTTCGTCGCCCGTCGCCGGGTCTGACCCGGCCGCTTGGAGGAGACTGAAATGGCAAGAGGCATGCCCTCGATGCTGGCCCTGCTCGGCCTGTTGGCCGTGGCGGGATACCAGAACCGCGACAAGATCGGCGCGGCCCTCAACAATCTGCAGACCGGCGCGGGCGCGCCGGGCGGCACTCCGGGCACCACCGGCGCAGCCGGTGGCCTAGGAGGACTGCTCGGCGGGCTCGGTGACGCCTTAGGCGGCGGCTCGGGTGGGCTCGGTGGTCTGCTGGGCGGTCTTGGTGCCGGCGGGCTGACCGGTGGGCTAGGCGATCTGATGAACAGCTTCAAGGATGCCGGCCACGGTGATGTCGCCAATTCGTGGGTCGATCCGTCGGTTCCCACCCAAGGGCTGACGCCTGACCAGGTGGAGCACGCCGTGGGCGCGGACAATCTGGCGGAGCTGGCGCAACGCACGGGCCTGTCGCGCGACGAGCTGCTGAAGCGCCTCGCAACGGCGATCCCTCAGACGGTCGACAGCCTCACTCCCGGCGGCCAGATGCCGACCGAGAAGCAGGTCCGGCAGCGCCTGCTGCCGTCAGCCTAACGAGCGAATACGGGTGGCGTTGTCACGCAACGTCGCCCGGCTCCGCCATCCGCTTGCGGCCCGTCAGCATGGCGCGGATGAGGTTTTCGTGGTGGCGGACGCTGGCGACGATCACGCCTGCCAGATGGACAAACACCAGCATCAAAATCGCTTTTGCGCTCCACTCGTGCGCCTGGCTTACCCATTCGACGCCCCAGAACTGGTCGGTCGTTGTCATCCACCCGGTCAGGGCGGTCACAAACATGATGGCCATCAGCGTGAGGACCATCGCGCCACCGGCTGGGTTATGCCCGATGTAGCGCGCCTCGCTTCCGGTCACGATGGCCCTGAGATAGCCGATGACGGCCCGCGGACCGCGGGTAAACTGGGAAAACCGCGCGTAATGCGTGCCGACGATCCCCCAGATCAGGCGCAGTGCGATCAGTGCCGCTGCGGCGTAGCCGGCCAGATGGTGGATGTCCTCGCTCGAATGCGCGGTCAGCCACGCGGTCGCAAAGCTCGCCACGAGGCTCCAGTGAAATACCCGCACAACCCAGTCCCAGACGCGCACTGTGGGGTGCGCGTCCGGACGGGTGATGGTGCCGGTCTCAGTTCTCGCCGGCTTCGGCATTACCCACCTGCTCGAGGGTCTCGGCGTTGTAGGCGGTGTTGACCTTCTTGCCGTCCTTGTCGACGGCGTAGACTTCGTAGCAGCCCTTCTCGACCTTGATCTGGCGGACGGTCATGCCCAGCGCCTTAAGCTGCGCTTCGAGCGTGGCCTTGGGCTTAAACGAGGAGGCAGGGCCCGTGGCGCAGGTCACGGCGGGCGTCGCCGGAGCGGCGGTGGTGGTCGTCGCGGCGAAGGCGGGACCGGCGACGATCGCAGCAAGGGCGGCGATGGCGACGAGGCGTTTCATGGAGGGCTCCAGGGTTGGTTTGAACGCCCCTTGCCTAGCGCTGCTTGCTGACGGCGACCTGACGACAAAAAGGCAATTGTGGCGCCAACGGTTTCGGTCGCGGCATTTGCGCGATAGCCTGCCGCCTTCACGGACGTGCGACATGTGCAACGACTACGAACAGCACCTCACCTACGGCGCCTACACCGAGGCCATCCGGCATCTCGACCTCAGCGCGACGGACACCGAGTCCGCCGCCGACCTGCCGCAGCACGACGACATCAAGATCGGCGATTCCGGGACTGTGCTCCGCGCCGCCGGAAACGGCGTTGAGCTGGTGCAGATGCGGTTCGGTTTCCCGCCAGCGCGCCCGAAGGCCGGTCTAGTCTTCAACTTCAAATCCGACGGCCGCCCCAAGGCCAAACACCGTTTTACTCTGGCCGGATCGGAGGTGATGGCCATCGCCGGGCTGTGGTCCGAGGCGGCGGATGGAGAGCTGAGCTTCACAATGCTGACCACGGCACCCGGCCCCGACATCGCGCCCTATCACGACCGGCAGGTCTGCGTACTGCGGCCGGAGGACTGGGCGGCCTGGCTGTTTCTGACCCGTCCCGAAGCGGACTTGCTGCGTCCTTTGCCCGCCGGCTCGCTCGCGGTCGAAACGGTGCGCCCCGGCTCCGACTAGCGCCGTTTGGCTTTCAGCGCGGCCTGGTCGAGCGCCTGAAGAAAGCTCTGCCGGTCCTTGGGGGTGAAGCCGGCATTGATGCCGCGGCTCTCGCCGGTCTCGCGCAGATGCTGGTTGAGCTCGCGCATGGCGAGCGCCATTCCAATCGAGCTCTCGGTGAACGGACGGCCGGTCGGACCAAGCACCGTCGCGCCCTTCGCCAGCGCACGGCCGGCCAGCGGAATGTCGGACGTGATGACGATATCACCGGCCGCCACCTTCTCAACGATCCAGTCGTCGGCCGCGTCGGCGCCCTGCGCAACTACGACGTTGCGGATCATCGGATCGCGCGACGGCCGGAGCCCGAAATTGGCAACGAACGTCACCACGAGCCCGTGGCGGCCCGCCACCCGAACCACCTCGTCCTTGACAGGACAGGCGTCGGCATCAACATAGACCTGCGATTTGTCAGACATTTAGATCGCCGTTTCTTCGAGACTTCTGCAAACGAGCCCTCTTGAAATTTTTCGGGAATGTGGGCATCTGGTTGCTCATACGCTTCGCTACCGTCTCGCGCTATCTGACGGCCGGGTCTTCCCGTCCTTGATCTCCTGAGAACTACCGAACGTCGCCGGATGGCATGTTGCCCCCGGAATTCGCCTCTCAAGGACACCAAAATGACCGAAGGCACCGTTAAATTCTTCAACACCACCAAGGGCTTTGGTTTCATCCAGCCGGACACCGGCGGCAAGGACGCGTTCGTCCACATTTCCGCCGTCGAGCGCTCGGGCCTCACCACCCTCACCGAGGGCCAGAAGGTCAGCTACGAGCTCGAGACCGGCCGTGACGGCAAGCAGTCCGCCACCAAGCTGAAGCCGCTCTAGGCTTTTCGCCAGCGCGAAACGGAAGAGGCCCCTCGCGGGGCCTTTTTTGTTGTCCCGACCGGTCGTCTATCGTTTGCCATTGACGCGCGCTAAGCTCCTCGCTTGATCCAGGAGGACGATCATGGGAAGCCGTCTCAACCCGTATTTGAACTTCAAGAACTCCGCCCGGCAGGCCATGGAATTCTACCAGACCGTGTTTGGCGGCGACCTCTCCGAGATGACGTTCGGAGAGGGCGGCATGTCGCAGGATCCGGCGGAAAAGAACCTCGTCATGCACGCACAGCTGGTCGTGCCCAACGGCTACTGGCTGATGGCCGCCGATACCCCCGCGCACATGGGGACTCCGAGCCCCAACGGCTCGGTGTCGCTGTCGGGCGACGAAGACGCTGCGCTCCGCGGGTATTGGGAAAGGCTCAGCGGTGGCGCCACCATCCGCATGCCGCTCGAGAAGGCACCCTGGGGCGACAGTTTTGGCATGCTGGTCGACAAGTTCGGTGTGCCCTGGCTCGTCAACATCGCCGGTCAGCACTAGTCGATTGGCCTATATCTTCCTCGATTTCGAGGCCTCCTCGCTCCGCAAGCAGAGCTACCCGATCGAGATCGGCTGGGTCGGCGAGGACGGTGCGGGCGAAAGCCATCTGATCCGCCCGGCCCCGGCCTGGACCGACTGGGACGAACGCGCCGCCGTCATTCACGGCATCAGCCGCGAGACGCTGATGAGCGAGGGCGAACCGCATGAGCGGGTCTGCGGCAAGGTCATTGATCTCGCCGAAGGCAACATCCTGCTGGCCAGCGCGCCGTCCTGGGACGGCCACTGGCTGAGCATGCTGCTGCGCGCCGCCGGCCATCCGCGGCACCTCATCCGTCTGCAGGACACCGAGGTGGCGTTTCGTGCCGCGGCCCAGAAGCGGTTGGGGACGCGCGCCAACGAGGCTCTGCTCCAGGGCCTCATGGACGCTGCGCAAGCCCGTGCCGACGCCCTGCCCGTCGCGCACCGCGCGCTGGCCGATGCCCGGCGCGAATGGTCGGTCTGGCGCGACATCCTGGAGCAGGCGTGATGCCCGTCGTCTCTGCCGGCATTTTGCTCTATCGCCCCGGCCCCGAAGTGTTCCTCGTCCATCCAGGCGGGCCGTTCTGGGCCAACAAGGACGAAGCCGGATGGTCGATCCCCAAGGGCGAAATCGACGGTGGCGAAGATCGTGAGGCCGCCGCGCGCCGGGAGTTCGCAGAAGAGGTGGGTACCGTGCTTCCGGGCCCGCTGACGCTGCTTGGAGAGTACCGCCAGTCGGGCGGCAAGACCGTCGTCGCATTCTCCCTTGCCGGCGACTTCGACCCTGCCCGGCTGGTCTCGAACCACGTCGAGATCGAGTGGCCGCCCCGATCCGGGCGCCGCATCAGCATCCCGGAAGTCGATCGGGGCGCCTGGTTCGGCCTGCCCGAGGCCCGGCTGAACTGCATCTGGGGCAGCGGCCTATCCTCGATGCCCTGGTGGCCCAACTCGGCTGACAATCGGAACTATCGTTCCCCTCAACCATTTGACAGGATCAGCGTCACCCGAGGGCCTAACTATGCGTCAACTTCGCCTTGCCACCATTGTCATCCCTGCCCTGCTGCTCGCCGGCTGCGGCGGCGGGAGCACACCGCCTGCCCAGACCGCGTCGGCAGCGCCCGCCGCCGCCCAGACGTCGCAGGCCGCGGCTGTCGCGCCCGCTGCAGATGATGCGCTGAAGCCGCTATTCGGCAGTTGGGGTCTCGACCCGGCCAATTGCGGCGATCAGGTCCTCAAGATCTCGAAGGTGCGCTTTGAGGGCCCCGGCAGCGGCTGCGACATCTCGGGTTACACCGACAACGGCGACGGAAACTACACCGCCGCGATGACCTGCACGGCCAATGGCGCGACCGCCAGCGAGCGGATCCAGATGCGGCCGATCTTCGGGCCGACCGGCGAGGGCATCGACATCGTCTATCTCGATCGCAAGAACCAGACGTCCGAAGTCCTGCGCTGCGCCGCCGCCAACTAGCGGGCGGGGGCGCGAC
>JANXSI010000244.1 GCA_025352765.1 Devosia sp.
CCCTGCCACCGGGTGCTAGGCGCCGGTGGCAGGCCCGTTGGCTTCTCGGCGCCCGGAGGCGTGACCTCGAAGATGAAGCTGCTCGCCCTCGAACACGCCGCCGCGCCCACCGGCCAATATGCGTTCGGGTTCTAAAGTGGCGCGAGAAAAGGGTGCCGACCGCTACCATCCTTTCGTCACCGCGACGCTCGCCCAGCGCATCCCTGCTATCCTGCGCAGCACAGCGGAAGGGGCCGATGCCGAGGCCGCCAAGCAGTTGCAGGCGATCGCCCGCGCGGTCACTGCCGACGCGCCCATGCTGCTCGATGTCGCCGGCTGGCCGCTCCCGGGCTGGGAGGACATGCCGGCGCGCGTCAACGGCAAGCGCCCGAGCGCGGCGCCGTTCTTCGATTTCGAATACTGGATGTACTTCCGCATCCTCAAGGCCGTCCGCTTTACCGAGACCGCCACCGACCCGTTTCGCCGCATCAAGCACCGCGACCTCGACAAGCACCTCACCTGGGCCGACACCGCGCTGGACGCGACCAAGACGCTGAGCGAAGGCCTGAAGCTGTCGCTCGGGGCCAATGCGCACGACCTCTCGCAGATTGCCGGACCCGGCAGTGCCCACGAGTTCGGCCTCGGCCTGCTCGAGATCGACGTCACCAAGCTGCGTCGCCTCAACATCATCGCCGACAATTTCGGCGGCGAGTTCGTCGGCGACCTGGTGCTGGCGATCGTCGCGGCTGAGCAGGGGATCGATGTGGTTCTCCACGTCAAGCCGCTGCCGATCTTCGTCTCCGACACCACGTTCGAGGACGTGACGCTGCTGCTCGATCGGGTCGGCGCCGGCAGCGCCTTCGGTCAGCGCCTGGCCGCAGCCGTCCGGGTCGGCTCGATCCGCTTTGCCGCCCATCCGTTCTGGGCCGCGCCGCAGTTCCTCGACCGGCTACCAGTCGAGGAACTGGGGACCGGGGAGGGCGTGCTCACCGTGCTCAAGGGTGATCTCAACTACCGGCGCGCCGTTGGCGATTTCAGCGGACCGATTGAAACGCCGTTCGCCGATCTCGCGGTGCTGCCGGCGGTCCCCATGCTGTCGCTGCGTTCGATCAAATCCTACTGTGTCGCCGGCATCACCGACTGGCCCGATGGCGTGTCACGCACTGCGTTTCCGACCGATGGCTCGATTGTTGCCGTGCAGCAGATCCCCGCTCGCTCTGCAGCAGGTGTGCCTACTGCTTCCGCCGAAAGCTCTTCAGATGCGGCACCGCTTTTACGACGCGCTCTGCAATGGCTTCGACGGGGAGCGCCACGGGCACCGTAAGGACGTTCTCGTCGGCCCCAGGAACCTCGAGCGTCGCGAACTGGCTGTCGAGGAGGCTCGCAGGCATGAACTCGTGCTGCCGCGCGGCGATCCGGCTCGCGATCAGCTCCTTGCTGCCCTCGAGGAAAACGAACAGGATCGGCTCGCCCGCTTCTTCCGTGATGTAGTCGCGATAGGCGCGCTTCAGCGCCGAGCAGGCGCCCACCGCCACGCCCTTGCCTTCCGCGGCAACGTGCAGGGCCTTGGCGAGGGCGCTGAGCCACGGCCAGCGGTCGTCGTCGGTCAGCGGCGTACCGGCGCGCATCTTTTCCTTGTTCGCCGGCGGGTGGAAGTCGTCGCCGTCGAGGAAGGGCGCATGGAGCCGCCGGGCGATCGCCTGGCCCGATGACGTCTTGCCGCTGGAAGCGACACCCATGACGATGAGGATACGTGCCGGTGTCATCGTCAGATCGTGACCGTCAGCGCGCCGTCGACATAAAGGATGTGTCCGTTGACGAAGCGCGAGGCGTCTGACGCCAGAAAGATCGTCGCGCCACCCAACTCGTTGACTTCGCCCCATCGCCGCATCGGCGTCCGCTTTTCGACCCAGGCGCTGAACTCTGGGTTGTTGACCAGCGGTTCGGTCAGCTCGGTCTTGAAATACCCCGGCGCGAGGCCGTTCACGTTGAGCCCGTACTGCGCCCAATCGGTCGCCATGCCGCGGGTGAGATTGGCGACGGCGGCCTTGGTCGCAGCATACGGGGCGTTGGTCGGGCGGCTCAGCGCGCTCATCAGCGAACAGACATTGATGATCTTGCCGGTGCGGCGGGTGATCATGTGCCTGGCGACAGCCTGCCCCACCATGAACACCGACATGACGTTGCCCGCCAGCAGGTGCTCGAACTTGTCGGCCGGGAAATCCTCGAGCGGGCCGCGATGCGTGATCCCGGCATTGTTGACGAGAATGTCGATCGGCCCCTGCTGCGTCTCGATATGCTCGACGGCATCGTTGACGCTGTCCTGGCTGGTGACGTCGAATGCCACCGCGGTGACATTGGCGCCCTCGGCGCCCAGTTCCGCCGCGGCCTTGCCAAGCGCCTCGGGGTCGCGGCTGTTGAGGACGATTTCGGCGCCCGCGCCGGCGAGGGCCCGAGCGAGCCCGAAGCCGATGCCGCGGCTCGACCCCGTGATCAGCGCCCGCTTTCCGCTCAGACTGAATTGCGACAGACTATCCATGGCTTGTGCGCCCCCTCTTGAACCCGGACACTAGCCTTTTGGGCTGGCAAATCCATGCCTCGCATGTCAAAAAGCGCGCCAGAAAACAACCCTTCCGCCTTGGAGAATGACTATGCCGGCTGCTGACATCGGCCTTATCGGCCTTGCCGTGATGGGCTCGAATCTGGCGCTCAACATTGCCGAGAAGGGCTATACGATCGCGGTGCACAACCGCACCGCCAGCAAGATCGACGAGTTCGTCGTCACCGCCGGTGAGCAGGGTCTGGGCGGCAAAATCGTTCCCGAGGCCGACCTCAAGGCCTTCATTCAGGCGGTCAAGCGTCCGCGCTCGATCATCATCATGGTCAAGGCCGGCCAGCCGGTCGACGACATGATCGAGCAGTTGCTGCCGCTGCTCGAGAAGGGCGACGCCATCCTCGAATGCGGCAACTCACTCTATACCGACACCAACCGCCGCTTCGCCTATCTTGCGCCCAAAGGCATCGGCTATCTCGGCATCGGCGTATCCGGTGGTGAAGAGGGCGCCCGCCACGGTCCTTCGATCATGGTCGGCGGTGCCGAAGCGCAGTGGAAGAACGCCCAGCCGATCCTTGAGGCCATCTCCGCCAAATTCGACGGCGAACCGTGCTGCGCCTATCTGGGCGAAGGCGGCGCCGGGCACTTCGTCAAGACCATTCACAACGGCATCGAATATGGCGACATGCAGATGATCGCCGAAGTCTACGGCGTGATGCGCGACGGGCTCGGCATGGATTCGGCCGCCTGCGCCAGCGTCTTCAAGGAGTGGAACAAAGGCTCGCTCAATTCCTACCTGATCGAGATCACCGGATATGTGCTTGAGGCCATCGACCCGGTGACGGGCAAGCCGCTGGTCGAACTGATCCTCGACAAGGCCGGCCAGAAGGGCACCGGCACCTGGTCGGTCATCGCCGCTCAGCAGTTGGGCGTGCCGGCGACGGCCATCGAAGGTGCGGTCGCC
>JANXSI010000260.1 GCA_025352765.1 Devosia sp.
CGCATCGCCGTGGGCTGGCTGATCGTCGAGGACATCGCCATGGTCCTCGCCCTCGTGCTGATCCCGGCGCTCGCCGGGCTCAGCGGCGCGGCGACGGTCGAACTCCACGATCCCTTCATCAACGTCATCGAGCGCCTGAGCGGCCTCCACCTCAACCTCTGGGCGATCCTCGGCCTCACCGTGGTCAAGCTCGCGGCCTTTGTCGGCTTCATGCTGGTGGTCGGGCGCCGGGTGATCCCCTGGATCCTCCATTTCACCGCCCATACCGGCAGCCGCGAGCTGTTCCGCCTCGCGGTGCTCGCCATCGCGCTCAGCGTCGCGGCCGGCGCCGCTTACCTCTTCGGCGTGTCGCTGGCGCTGGGCGCCTTCTTTGCCGGCATGATCCTCAGCGAATCCGAGCTCAGCAATCGCGCGGCGCAGGAGAGCCTGCCGTTCCGCGACGCCTTCGCGGTGCTATTCTTCGTCTCGGTCGGCATGCTGTTCGACCCTTCGATCCTGATCCGCAGCCCGCTGCCGGTGCTGGCCACGGTGCTGATCATCATCGTGGGCAAGTCCGTGCTGTCGTTCATCATCACCACTCTCTTCCGCCAGCCGGTCGGCACGGGCCTCACCATTTCGGCCTCGCTGGCCCAGATCGGCGAGTTCTCGTTCATTCTCGCGGCGCTTGGCGTCGGCCTCGGCATCCTGCCGCCCGAGGGGCGTGACCTGATCCTCGCCGGGGCGCTGATCTCGATCGTCCTCAACCCGGTGATCTTTTACATCGCCGAGCATTTGCGGCCGCGCTTTGAGGCGCGGCAGGCGACGGTTGGGGCGCTCGTCGTGCCGCAGCGGGTCGAGCCGGCCCTGTCGGAAGCGTCGGCGGGCCCGGCCGCGGTCATCGAGGAGCCGATCGACGAACGCCACCCGACCCGGCTCAGCGGCCATGTGGTGCTGATCGGCTATGGCCGCGTCGGCAGCGTGGTCGCAGATGGGCTCAAGCACGCCGGGACGCCGTTCCTCCTGATCGAGGACGCCGAAAACCGCATTTCTGCGGCGCAGCAGGCCGGCATCGAGGTGGTCGTCGGCAACGCCGCCAGCGGCAACGCGCTGGTCCTTGCCAATGTGGCGCAGGCCAATGCCCTGCTGATCGCCATTCCCAATGCCTTCGAGGCCGGACAGGCCGTCGAGCAGGCGCACAAGCTCAATCCGAACCTGCGCATCATCGCCCGGGCGCATTCGGACGAGGAAGACTCCTATCTCAAGGATCTGGGCGCCGCCGAGGTGATCATGGGCGAGCGCGAAATCGGGCTCGGCATGCTGGGCTGGATCGGCATGAGCGGCGCTGCCGCAACGCCCGAGCCGGCACCGCGGGTTTCGTCCGAGCCCGCGCCTACGGTCAGCGCCATGGGCTTTGACAATTTCCTCGTGACCCCCGTGCCGGTCGCCCCCGAGCCCCTGGCGGATCTGATCGAGGCCGACCCGGTGGCGCCCGAGCCGCCGGCGGACATCCTCGAGGCCGAGGTCGAGGCGGCGCATCCCGAACATCTCGTCTCGGGACCCGCCGAGCCGCCCGAACTGGTCCCGGCGTTCGGCGAGATGCTGGAAGAGCCGGCGGCAGCCGCCGCGTCGCTTTCCGTCGCGGAACAGGCCGATGCGGTCATCGCTGCAACGGAACCACCGGCGCGCCCGCTGGCGGTCGCGCCGCCGCCGCGGCCGCGCGTTGCGACCCCCGCGACCCGACCGGCAATGCCGTTCAACCCCGAAGTGGTCCCCGCCGAGGACTGATTCCATGCGCCCGGCGCGTCCGGCGCATCCGCAAAAATCGCTACGGCAGTTCTGCCAAGATCAATTGCCCGCAAGTTCGCGTATGATTCGGATGTGGCGGCCTGGGCGCTGACTGACGTTGCGGCCGTACGGAGGTCCTCCCTCGCTCCGTGCGACCCAAATTCTCCCGGCCGCCACACCATTTCCCGAAGATTGACCAGACGCGGCGCCGCGCGTGACTGAGGGACGGCTGGCTCAGGCCCCTCGCCAAGCGGCGAAAAACCGCTATATCTCAAGTAAACCGATCGGCATTCGATGATCTCGCAAAAGGCAAAATACGCGCTTCGGGCGTTGCTGGTGCTCTGCAAGGCTCCGGCCGAGACCTCGCTGATGATCGGCGAGATCTCGAAAACCCAGGCCATTCCGAAGAAGTTCCTCGAGCAGATCCTGCTCGAGCTGAAGCGCGCCGGGATCGTCTCGAGCCGCCGCGGGCGGCTGGGCGGCTATGTGCTGCTGAGGCCCGCCGACAAGCTCACCTTCGGCGAGGTGCTGCGGCTGATCGACGGGCCGATCGCGCCGTTGCCCTGCCTCAGCAAGATCGCCTACCGCCGCTGTGCCGACTGCCAGGACGAGGCGACCTGCGAGATCCGCCATGTGTTCGCCGGGGTGGTCAACGCCCAGCGCCAGGTGCTCGACCACACCACCTTTGCCGACGCCATCCGAAAGGACCAGGCGCTCGACGCGGTTCTGTAGCATCGGATTCTCCGTTTCCGCCGCTGGAGCGGCCGGGGCGAACGAATCTTCCTCCGAAGAGTTGTCCGCAGGGTAAGCCTTTCTCTTTCAGCGTCGCGGGCAGCACAGCACCGACCTTGAGAAAGCCGACTAACACGGTAGGGTTAGCCCAGTTAGCTTCACTTGGAGGACTTGATGAAGGCGACTGCAAAGTTTCTGGCCTATGCAGCCCTGTTGGGCGCGGTGGCCTTCACCGGTGTGGTGACGGCTCGCGCCGCCGACCTGCACCTGCTTAACGTCAGCTACGACCCGACGCGCGAACTGTACGAAGACTACAATCAGGTCTTTGCCGCGTACTGGAAGGGCAAGACTGGCGACAACGTCACCATCGACCAGAGCCATGGCGGTTCGGGCAAGCAGGCGCAGGCGGTGATCGACGGGCTCGATGCCGACGTTGTGACGCTGGCGCTACAGGGCGATATCGACAAGATCGCATCGAAAACCCAGAAGATCCCCGCCGACTGGCGTGGCAAGTTCGAGAACAACTCGACCCCCTACACCTCGACCATCATCTTCCTCGTCCGAAAGGGCAACCCCAAGGGCATCAAGGACTGGGGCGACCTGATCAAGGACGGCGTCGAGGTGATCACGCCCAATCCCAAGACCTCGGGCGGCGCCCGCTGGGCGTATCTTGCGGCCTGGGCCTATGCCAACAAGCTGAACGCCGGCGACGAAGCCAAGGACGCCGAGTACATTAAAGCGCTCTACCAGCATGTTCCGGTGCTCGGTACCGGCGCCCGGGACTCGACCGTGACCTTCGCGCAGAAGGAACTGGGCGACGTGCTGCTCGCCTGGGAAAACGAGGCTTATCTCGTGCTCGACGAATTCGGCGCCGACAATTTTGACATCGTCTATCCGCCGTCGTCGATCCTCGCCGAACCGCCGGTCGCGGTGGTCGACAAGAACGCCGAGGCGCACGGCACCACCGAAGTCGCCAAGGCCTATCTCGAGTATCTCTATTCTCCCGAAGGCCAGACCATTGCCGCCAAGCATCACTACCGGCCGAGCAAGCCGGACACCGTCACCGATCAGTCTCTCGTCGCCAACTTCCCAAAGATCGATCTGATCTCTATTGATGACCCCTCGTTCGGGGGCTGGAAGACGGTGCAGCCGAAGCATTTCGGGGACGGCGGGATTTTTGACCAGATCTACACACCCAAGCAGTAGTCCGCAGACCGCCGCGCTCGTCGCGGCGGGAACCGGGCCAGCCATGCTCCACCCCGCCCGTGCGGGGTGGAGCTTTGTCAGGCCCAGCGTCATTCCGGGCTTCGGGCTCACCATGGGCTACACCGTGGTGTATCTGAGCCTGATCGTGCTGATCCCGCTGGCGGCGCTGTTCATCAAATCGGCAACGCTGCCGTTCGACGAAATCGTCAAGATCGCCACGGCGCCGCGCACCCTGCAGGCGCTGTCGGTGAGCTTCGGCTCGTCGCTGATTGCGGCGCTGGTCAACGTCGTCTTCGGCGTCATCGTCGCCTGGGTACTGGTGCGCTACAGATTTCCGGGCAAGCGGATCATGGACGCGATCGTCGATCTGCCGTTCGCCCTGCCGACGGCGGTCGCGGGCATCGCGCTCTCGACCATCTACGCGCCCAAGGGCTGGATCGGCTGGCTGGTCGGCCCCAGCGGGCCGCTGCACCTGGGCTGGAAGATCGCCTAC
Organism: Devosia sp.; assembly: GCA_025352765.1. Lineage (GTDB taxonomy): Bacteria > Pseudomonadota > Alphaproteobacteria > Rhizobiales > Devosiaceae > Devosia_A. The sequence continues at coordinate 4,196 of JANXSI010000260.1, forward strand.
ACGCCCTCAGGCATTGTCGTCGCCCTGATCTTCATCGGGCTGCCCTTCGTCGTGCGCACGGTGCAGCCGGTGCTCGAAGAGTTCGAGCAGGAGCTCGAGGAGGCCGCCGCGACGCTCGGCGCCAACCGCTTCCAGACCATCACGCGGGTGATCCTGCCGCGCCTTGCGCCGGCAATCCTCACCGGCTTCTCGCTCGCCTTCGCGCGGGCCGTCGGCGAATACGGCTCGGTGATCTTCATTGCCGGCAACATCCCCAACAAGTCCGAGATCGCGCCGCTCCTCATCATCATCAAGCTCGAGGAATTCGACATCCCGGGTGCCGCGGTCATCGCCACCATCATGCTGGTCCTGGCCTTCGTGATGCTGCTCGTCATCAATCTCATCCAAGCCTGGGCGAGGAGACTCTATGGCGATCTATGAAGACGACGTCGCCATCTACGACAGCCGCCGGCCGCCCGAGCCGCCGCACCTCCACACCCGCCCGACCACCGAGCCGCGCTGGGTCAAGTGGACGCTGATCGGCATTGGCGTCGTGTTCATGGCGCTGGTGATCCTGATGCCGCTGGCGATCGTCTTCATCGAGGCGTTCCGCAAGGGCACGGAGGTCTTCCTCAAGACCTTCTCCGACCGCACGGCGCAGACTGCGATCCAGCTGACGCTGCTGGTCGCGGTGATTGCCGTGCCGCTCAACCTCGTGTTCGGCGTCGCCGCGGCCTGGTCGATCGCCAAATACGAGTTCTGGGGCAAGGCGTTCCTTACCACCCTCATCGACCTGCCGTTCTCGATTTCGCCGGTGGTCTCGGGCATGGTCTATGTGCTGCTGTTCGGTGCGCAGGGCTGGCTCGGGCCGTGGCTCCAGGCCAACAACATCGAGATCATCTTTGCGGTGCCCGGCATCGTGCTCGCGACGATCTTTGTCACCTTCCCGTTCATTGCCCGCGAGCTGATCCCGCTCATGCAGGCCCAGGGTTCGCAGGACGAGGAGGCGGCGCTGTCGCTCGGCGCCACCGGCTGGCAGACCTTCTGGCGGGTAACGCTCCCCAACATCAAATGGGGCCTGCTCTATGGCGTCTTGCTTTGCAATGCGCGGGCAATGGGTGAGTTCGGCGCGGTGTCGGTGGTCTCGGGCCACATCCGGGGCAAGACCAACACCATCCCGCTCCACATCGAAATCCTCTACAACGAGTACAATTTCGCCGGCGCCTTCGCCATGGCGTCGCTCCTGGCGCTCCTGGCGCTGGTGACGCTGATCATCAAGACCGCCCTCGAGTATCGCTTCGGCGACGAACTCGCCGGCACCAGACGCCACTAGGAGCCGCTTCGTTGGATATTGCCGTCGACCACGTGCTCAAGGAATTTTCGCGCTACCCGGCGCTCGATGACGTGTCGCTCCAGATCAAGTCGGGCGAACTGATCGCGCTGCTCGGACCCTCGGGCTCGGGTAAAACGACGCTCTTGCGGCTGATCGCCGGGCTCGAGCGGCCGACCGCCGGCCGAATCTTCTTTGGCGACGAGGATGCCTCGAGCAAGTCGGTGCAGGAGCGCAATGTCGGCTTCGTGTTCCAGGCCTATGCGCTGTTCCGCAACATGACGGTGCTCGAAAACGTTTCGTTCGGCCTGAAGGTCCGGCCGCGCGCGACCCGTCCGCCCAATGCCGAGATCAGAAAGCGCGCGCTCGAACTGCTCGACCTGGTGCAGCTGTCGGGCCTCCACCAGCGCTATCCGCAGCAGCTTTCAGGTGGGCAGCGGCAGCGTGTGGCGCTGGCCCGGGCACTCGCCATCGAACCGCGGGTGCTGCTGCTCGACGAGCCGTTCGGCGCGCTCGACGCACAGGTCCGCAAGGAGTTGCGCAAATGGCTGCGCGAGATCCACGACCGGACCGGCCACACCACGGTGTTCGTCACCCATGACCAGGAGGAGGCGCTCGAGCTCGCCGATCGTCTCGTGGTGATGAGCCGCGGCAAGATCGAACAGGTCGGCTCACCCGACACCGTCTATGACGATCCCAATTCGCCCTTCGTCTTCGGCTTCATCGGCGAGTCGAGTTCGCTGCCCGTCGAGATCGAGAACGGCGAACTGTGGGTCGGCGGCCGTGCCATCGGGCTCAGCGCCGGCGATACGCCCAAGGGCAACGCGCAGCTCTATTTCCGTCCGCACGATGTCGAGCTGGTGCCCGAAGGAGCCGCGCTCGCGGGCGTTGCCGCGTCCACCCGCCGGGTCGGCGGCACGCGCCGCGTCGAACTCGAGATCGGCGGCCTGTCGCACCGCGTCGAGATCGATTTGCCGTTCGACCACCCGACCGGCGAAAAATCCAGAATTGCGTTCAAGCCGAAGCGCTGGAAGCTGTTCCCGACAGGTTGACCACCGCTGTTCACCTCCCCCTTGACGGGGGAGGTAGCGGAGCTTGGCCAACGGCCTAGCGAAGCTGGGTGGGGGTGCGAAGCAACCCGGCAGCGTGCCGTGGCGCCCCCCACCCTAGCTCCGCTATGTCGCTGTCGCTCCAAGCTACGCTACCCTCCCCGCAAGGGGGGAGGGTGAACGCCGATTGCGCTACCCGAACACCACCGTCTTCTTGCCGTTCAGCATCACCCGCGATTCAAGGTGCAGCTTCACCGCTCGCGCCAGCACCCGGCTTTCGATGTCGCGGCCGGCGGCGATCAGGTCGTCGGGGCTCATGGCGTGGGTCACCCGGCCGGTTTCCTGCTCGATGATCGGGCCCTCGTCGAGCGCCGGGGTCACATAGTGCGCGGTGGCGCCGATGATCTTGACGCCGCGCTCATGCGCCTGGTGATACGGCTTGGCGCCCTTGAAGCTGGGCAGGAACGAGTGGTGGATGTTGATGATCTGCCCGAACAGCCGCGTCGCGAAATTGTCGGACAGCACCTGCATGTAGCGCGCCAGCACCACGAGCTCGGCGCCGGTGTCGTGCACCAATTGCAGCACCGCCGCCTCCTGCGCCGCCTTGTTGGTCTTGTCGACCGGCAGCACATGGTAGGGGATGCCCTCGTACTCGGCGGTCGCCCGCGAGTCCTCGTGGTTGGAAATGATCGCGGCCACATCCGCATCGAGCCAGCCGACGCGGATCTGGTAGAGCAGATGCAAGAGCGCATGGTCGAACTTCGACACCATCACCACGATGCGTTTCTTGCGACCCTCGTCGACCAGCGTGGTGCGCATCGAAAAGCGCTCGATGGCGGGACGCAGCGCCCGCTCGATCGCTTCGCGGCCGACGCCGTCGGGAGCGGCAAAGGCCAGCCGCATGAAGAAGGTGCCGGTCTCCTTGTCCCAGAACTGGTTGGACTCGGCGATATTGGCGTTGAGCGCGGCGAGCTCGGTGGTGACCGCCGCGACAATGCCGGGGCGATCGGCGCAGCTCAGCGTCAAGACGAAGTTGGCAGGCATTTGGGGCTCCGGACGGACCGCGCTTCTATCGCCTTGCGCCCTCGGCAAAGCAAGCGCGCCTCTCGCAAAAGCTTAAGAGCCTGCTAGGCTCGTCGGATCGAACAGGGAGGCAGGGTATGAGTAGGCTCGAGGGCAAGGTCGCGATCATTTCAGGCGGGGCGACCGGCATGGGCGGGGCGGCGTCGAAACTGTTCGCCGCCGAGGGCGCCAAGGTCGCCATCGTCGACCGCAACGAGGCAGCCGCCGCCGAGACGGCCAAAGCCATCCGCAAGGCCGGTGGTGTCGCGCAGAGTTTCGTCGCCGACGTCTCGGACGAAACCCAGGTGATTGCGGCCGTGGCCGCGGTCGAGCAGGCGTTCGGCGCCGTCCGGGTGCTGTTCAACCACGCCGGCACGATCGTCATCAAACCCTTCCTCGAAACGACGCTCACCGAGTGGGACTGGCTGCACGCGGTCAATGTCCGCTCGATGTTCCTCGTGACCCGCGCTGTGCTCCCGGGAATGATCGCGGCGGGCGGCGGCTCGATCGTCTGCACCTCATCGATCTCGGCGGTCGCCGGCACGCCCATGGAGGTGCTCTACGACACCACCAAGGGCGCCGTGCACATGTTCGCGCGCGCCATCGCGGTCGAATTCCGCGACCGCAACATCCGCTGCAATGCGGTGTGCCCCGGCTTCATCCGCACCCCGCATGGCCTTCGCGAGGTGGCGGAGCTGCAAAAGCTCGGCGTCGACGTGTCGGAAGCGGCGCTGGCGGCGCAGCAGGGGCGGATCGGCGAGCCCGAGGAAGTAGCGCAGGCAGCGCTGTTTCTCGCCAGCGACGAGGCGAGCTTCGTCAATGGCACGCAGCTCTTCGTCGATAACGGCTTTACGGCTGTGTAGGCGGCGCCGGATCGTCGGCCGGCGGGATCGCTGCCGGGGTCGCCGGCTGGTCCTTGGGGAATTTTAGAAAGAAGTTCCAGGCGCAGTAGGCGACGGCGGCGCCGCTCAGCACGATCCACAACTGGTCATGGCCGAAGACGGCTTCGAACGCGAACCACGTCACACAGATGGCGGCAACCAGCAGGCGCCGCCACAGCGGCCGGAAGAATTTGACATCGGACTCTTTCATGGCGCCAGCATAGCGCAATCGGGCAGCGGGAAAAGGGGCTTGAGCGCTCCCGCCGGGAGGCGTTAAGTCGCTGCGGGAGCGAGGGAAAATGGCAGACAGTTTTGGACACGCCCGGTTTGCGGGCAAGATCGCGGTCGTTACCGGCGCCGCGCAGGGGATCGGCGAAGCGGCGGCGCGGCTCTTGGCCGAACGCGGGGCGGCAGGGCTGCTGCTCACCGACCGCAATGCGGAAAAAGGCGAGGCGGTCGCCGCCTCGATCACCGCCGGCGGGGTCCCGGCGAGCTTCATCGCCGCCGATCTCGCCGACATGGCGGCGGTCGAAACGGTCATTCCGGCGGCGGACGCGCGCTATGGGCGGGTCGACATCCTCGCCAATATCGGCGGTCTGACCGATCGCGGCGGGGTCTTCGACACCACGCCCGAGCTCTGGGACAGGATGTTCGCCGTCAATGTGCGGGCGCCGTTCTTTCTGTAATGAAAATCGTCATTACCGGTATAACTGGATTTGTGGCAGC
>JANXSI010000343.1 GCA_025352765.1 Devosia sp.
CGATGTGGCCCGCCGCCATCAGGCAGTAGCCGTAGCAGTCGAGACCCCAGCGCAGTTGCAGCGTCGCCGCCTTCAGGCGCGCGATGTTGGCCGTGGTGCCCGCCTGCTCGAAGATATCGGGCGAGGTGGCTGTGACCTTGGCGTGTCTCAGCTCGGTGACGCCGGAGGTGCGGATCGGCTGCGGTACGCCGCCGCGGAAAAGACCCTCGCCGGGTTCCGCACCCCGCTCGCCGTCGAAAACAAATGGCAGACCGGCTTTGATCCGGTGACCGCCGCCGACAAGGATGCCGAAACCGCCATCCGCGCCGTGCTCGGTGCCCGTTTCCCCGAACACGGCATCATCGGCGAGGAATGGGACGCGAAGCTGTCGCAGGGCGAGTTCGACTGGATCGTCGATCCGATCGACGGCACCCGCGCCTTCATTTCGGGCGTCCCGGTCTGGGGCACGCTGATCGGCCTTTTGCACAAGGGCCGGGCGGTGGCCGGGCTGATGGCGCAGCCCTTTACCGGCGAGACCTATGTGGGGCTGCCTGGAGGATCGTTCTATTCGTTCCGTGGCGGCGAGCCGCAGCCGATCCGCACCTCCGGCGTCACCGAACTGAAGCACGCCAAGGTCACGGCCACCTCGCCCGACATCTTCGAGCAGGCGGGCACCACCGCCAATCTCGCCCGACTGAAGGCGGCGACGCTGCAATTGCGCTGGGGCCTCGACTGCTACGGCTACTGCCTGATGGCGGCGGGCCACATCGATATCGTCGCCGAGTCCGCCCTCAAGAACGTCGACATCGCGCCGCTGATTCCGATCATCGAGAACGCCGGTGGCGTGGTGACCACCTGGGACGGCGGCCCGGCGGAACAGGGCGGCAGCTGCGTAGCGGCGGCGACGCCGGAACTGCACGCGGCGGCGATGCGGGTGCTGAACGGCTGAGCCGCCGGCGCTAGTCGGCAACGAGTGACCGAAGCAGCAAGACGAAGAAGCGCTCGAGCGCCATCCGCTAGAACCATCCGGTGAACGGCACTTGCGGCTCGAAGCGCGAGGACCAGGTCACCGTGCGCCCGCTGCCGTCCTCGACGATCCGCACCTCGGCAACGTAGTCCTTGAGCGGCAGGCCCTCGAGGAGCCGGTAGCGCAGGACCACGTCGCCCTCGCTCGGCAGCACTTCCTCGCGCGATTTGGTGCTGCTGGTGAAGAACCAGCGGATTTCGCCGGGCGTTCCCGCGCCGCCCGGACCGGGTTTCTCGACCTCGGCGCGAGTAAACGGCGACCATTCTGGCCAGCGGGCTGCATCTGCGATCCGCGCCAGCAGCTTTGCGCGCGGCACACGGGTGGAAATGGACTTCGAGATGGTGATGGTCATGTCGACGCCTCGAGGACAGGTGAACGAAAAACTCAGCCGCTCTGCTCGGTGATGAACGCATCGAACGCCGCGAACACCTGGGCGCGGATGGTGTCGTTTTCCATGAACAGCTCGTGCCGGGCGTTAGCGATGAGCGCGTGCCGGCCGGTGCGCATCCGGAGGCCCAGTTGCTCGATGGTGGCGGTCGAGACCACCTCGTCGCGGGCGGCGGCCAGCATCAGCACCGGCACCTTGAGCGCCAGCGGAAAATCGTCGCGGCCGACCCGCGCCATGGCGTGCATCGCAGCGGCCGCCCAGCGGAAGGTCGGCTTGCCAACGATCAGGTCCGGGCGTTCGCGCCAGGTATCGACGGTGCGCATGTAGCGTACGAAATCGGAGGTCAGCGGATTGCCGCCGAAACTCTTTTCGCTCGGCAGCTCGTCGGCCGAGCGCCCGATCGGCATCTGCCCGAGGCCGATCAGCGTCGCCGCGTCACCGATTGCCGCCATGCCCGAAAAGCTCAGCGGCTGGTGGTCGAGCCCGACCATCGGGGCGCTGACGAAGATGCGGTCGAACATCATGCGGTCGCGCGTGCCAGCGATCAGCGACACCAGCCCGCCCATCGAATGGCCAACGAGGTAGTACGGCGCCGGGCAATCGGGCAGCAGGACATTGGCGTGGAAGGAGCGCAGATCCGTCCAGTAATTGTCGAAATTCTT
>JANXSI010000361.1 GCA_025352765.1 Devosia sp.
GGGAGAAGGGCCCCGACTGCGGGTCTCCGTGTCACCGCCGCCCCCCATTCCAGCGCAGCTCTCGGGACCTTCTCACCTCAAATCGATCCGCTGGATCGATTTGCCCTTCGGGACGGCTCGACGCCCCGGTGCTGGGAGGAGCCCGACTGCGGACTTGGGCTACTCGGCCATGATATCGGCGATCACCGCCTCGAAGCCGCGCTCCAGCGGATGGGCATCGCGGCCTGCCGCGAGCATCAGGGTGTTTTTCCATAGCGCCCAGCCGCGGGCCCGGGCCCACATGGCGGCGTCGCCGGGCGCCGAGGCCATGAACGCCTGACGGGCATCGCCCTCGAGGAAGGTCCAGGCCAGCACCAGATCGCAGGCGGGATCGCCGACCGCGAGGCCGCCGAAATCGATCACCGCACACAGCCGGCCGTCGCTCACGAGGAGATTGCCCGCGGCCAAATCGCCGTGCAGCCAGACTGCCGGACCCGACCATCGGGCGCCGAGCGCGGCGTCCCACACCCGCAGCGCCGCAGCCATATCAATCCGTCCGGCGAGCGCCGCGATCGAGCGACGGGCCTCGTCGTCATAGGCGCCGAGCGACGCGCCGCGAAAGAAGGTCTGCGGGCCCGCCGCCGGCCCGCCGGTGGGGTCGATCGCCTGGAGGGCCCGGAGAAACGCGGCGACGTCGGTGGCGAACAGCGAGGACGTGCCGAGGCTTCGGTGCGACGCCGGCTGGCCATCGATCCAGCCATAGACCGCCCAGGGAAAGGGGTAGCCCTCGCCCGGGGCACCGATACCCAGCGGCAGCGGGATCGGCACCGGCAGCTTTGGCGCAAGCCGGGGCAGCCAGAGGGATTCCTTCTCGACCTGAGGCACATAGCCTTCGGCGCTCGGCAGCCGCACCTTCATGCGGTCGCCCAGGTGAAAGGTCCAGTTGTCCCACCCGTCGTTGGCGACCGGCCGCACCGGCAGCCCGGCCCAGTGCGGAAACTGCGCCGCGACCAGCCGCTCGACCAGCGGCACGTCGACGTCGACCTTGCCGGCCTTGAGCTTTTCGGCCCGCACTAGCCGGCCTTCGCCCATTTCGGCAGCGGACGGCCCATCTCGCGGGCGTCGTCCATCACCGTGCGCCCGCCATATTCCTCGCTCCGCCGCCACTCCTCGGCGACATATTCGTGGAACGATGGTCCATTGACCTTGCCTTCGAGCGCCCTCGCCTGCGTGTCGAGCCGCTTGATCGCCGAGAGTTCCTCGCTGGCCCCGAGCCGCGCCTTGACCACGGCGTATTTGAGCACCCGGATCGTCTCGTCGTAGACCTTCAGCGGCACCGGGAACGGCGCGCCGTCCTTGCCGCCCTTCGACATCGAATAGCGCGCCGGATCGGAGAACCGGTGCGGCGCGCCGTGAATGACCTCGGCCACCATCGCCAGCGAGCGCACGGTGCGCGCCCCGACGCCCGGCACCAGCAGCAGCTCGGTAAAATCGGCCGGGCCGTTGTCGGCCGCGGCCGCCAGCGCGCCGTGCAATCGGCGCAGCATCACGTCCTTGGGCCGCACGTCGTGGTGGGCCGGCATCACCAGATGCGGCAGCATCGGCTCGTCGTCGTCCTCGGGCGGCGGCTCGACGATGCCCTCGATGCGGCCGACTTCCTTGACGATGCCGTCCGGCCCGAGGCCGCTGAGCAGATCGACGGTCGCGGTCCGCGACGCGGCCGCCCGCAGGTCCGTCAGGTTGACGATCGTCCCCTGCCCTTCGCCCTCGATAGCGCTGTGCGGCGCCTCGACGAAATCTCTGAGGCCGTCGCTTTTCCAGTGGTAGCGCCGCGCCGTACTGGTTTCGTCCTTCATGCCCTGCTGCACGACGACCCATTTGCCGTCGGCCGCGACGATAAAGCCGTGGAGGTAGAGATCGAAGCCGTCCTGCACGGCGGCGCTGTCGACCTTGGCGACCAGCCGGCTGGCTTTGGCGAGCGCATGGCCGTCAAAGCCCACCCGGTCGCCGATCGCCACCAGTTCCTGGGGCGTCTTGCGCGAATGCTTGCCGCGGCCGCCGCAGACGAACAGCCCGAGTTCCTTTTCGAGCGGCACGAGACCGCGTTTCAAGGCGCCGATGACGCTGGTGGTGATGCCGGAGGAATGCCAGTCCATCCCCATCACGGCGCCGAACGACTGGAACCAGAACGGGTTGGCGAGCCTTGCCAGAAACTCGTCGCGGCCGTATTCGGCAACAATCGCCTCGGCGATGATGGCGCCGAGCTTGCTCATCCGGCCGGCCAGCCACTCCGGGACCCGGCCGCCATGCAGCGGCAGATCGGCGCTTCCAGCGCGAGACGACACGGCACTCTCCTTTGAACGACGAGCAATCTATCACAGAACAAACCAGAAACAATCTTTCCACAACCTCGCGGTTGACACCTCCGCCGTCTTATTTCATAACCATATTGTTCTATAACGTATCGGTTCTGGAAAATGACGCCGACATCCGAGCAGCTCGATGCCACCTTCACCGCCCTCGCCGACCCGACGCGGCGGGCGATCCTGGCGCGGCTGACCCGCGGCGAGGCGTCGGTCAACGAACTGGCCGAGCCCTTCGCCATCAGCCAGCCGGCGATCTCGAAGCATCTGAAGATTCTCGAGCGCGCCGGACTGGTTTCGCGCTCGGCGGCGGGAACCAGGCGGCCAGTCAAGATCGAGGCCGGCCCGATGAAAGACGCCGCCGACTGGCTCGAAAAGTACCGCACGTTCTGGGAGGGGAGTTTCGCACACCTCGATGCGCTCCTCGCCATCCTGCAGACACCGGTGAACACGTCCGAAAAGCCCAGCAAGGGGAAGACCGACAATGCCTAAGCCGCTCACCATCACCACCCCCGGCGACCGCCAGATCGTCGTCACCCGATCGTTCGACGCGCCGCGCGACCTGGTGTTCCTCTGCTACTCCAAGCCCGACCTGCTGCGCCGCTGGTATGGCCTGCCCGACTGGGCCATGACGGTGTGCGAGATCGACTTCCGCGTCGGCGGCAAGTGGCGGTTCGTGACGAAGTCGCCCGACGGCTACGAGATGGGCTCGCGCGGCGTCTTCACGCTGATCGAGGCGCCCGAACGGATCGACCAGACCGAACTTTACGACGACGACTGGACCGGCGGCGAAACCACCATGACGCTCCGCCTGACCGAGGCGGACGGCGTCACCACCTCGACGCTGACCATCACTTATGCGAGCCCCGAAGCCCGCGCCGGCGCCGTCGCAACGCCAATGGCGAGGGGCATGGAGATCGGCTTTACGCGGCTCGATGCGCTGCTGGCCGAGCAACAGCGGCCCTGACCGTCCAGACCAACCGGTGACCACCGACTGACTGCCTCGGCGGACGTGCGTTCGCGGGGCACGGAAAAACTCGACCCAAATCCGGAGACCGAAATGACCCTATCGATCGCCTCTCCCACCCCGCCTCGCCGCTGGCCGCGCAGCGTCGGCGCCCTCGTTGCCGGCTTCGCCAGCGTCGCCATCCTGTCGATCGGCGCCGACGCGGTGCTGCATGCGCTGAACTACTATCCTAACGACGGCACCGCCGGCAGCGACCCGCAGCTGGCCGTCGCCCTCGCCTACCGAACCGTGTTCACCGTGCTTGGCGGCCTCATCACCGCCTGGCTTGCGCCGGCCAACCGGCTGCGGCACGCGGTCATCCTCGGGGCCATCGGCACCGTGTTCGCCGTCCTCGGCGCGATCGCGATGTGGAGCCTCGGCCACAACTGGTACGCGATCGCCCTCGCTGCCCTCGCCGTCCCATCCACGACGCTCGGCGGTTGGCTTTTCACCCGCTCCGCGCGCTAACATCTCTCAAGGAGGACCATCATGTCTCAGAAGATCACACCCTGCCTCTGGTTTGACGATCGCATTGCCGATGCCGGCGACTATTACGCCCGCATCTTCAAGGGAAAAATCTCCGGCAAGAGCAGCTACCCCGACGGCCGCGTGCTCACACTCAACGTCGATATACTGGGCACCACTTTCACGCTGCTCAATGGCGGCCCGAACTTCACCTTCAGCGAGGCGATCTCGTTCTACATCGATTGCCAGGACCAGGCCGAGGTCGACTACTACTGGGACACGCTCACGGCCGACGGCGGCGCAGAATCGATGTGCGGCTGGGTCAAGGACAAGTACGGCGTCAGCTGGCAGGTGGCGCCGATGAAAGCCCTCGGGCGCACCCTCGGCGGCCCCGACGCCGCCGGCCGCCAGCGCGCCATGCAGGCCATGATGAAAATGAAGAAGCTGGTCATTGCCGACCTCGAAGGCGCTTACGCCGGCTGAGCTTCGGTCGTCGAAAAGCTGGCGCCGCGATCGATCGACCGCGGCGCCCCGAACCTCACTTCTTGCTGATCTTCCAGATCGTACCGTTGCCGTCTTCGGAAACGAACAGATTGCCGGCCTTGTCGAAGGCAACGCCGACCGGGCGGCCCCAGACGTCGTTGTCGTTGAGGACGAACCCCGTCATGAAGTCCTGGTAGACGCCGGTGGCCTTGCCGTCGGCGTCGATCTCGAGCTTCACCACCTTGTAGCCGGTGCGCTTGCCGCGGTTCCACGAGCCGTGCATGGCAACGAACGCATCTCCCTTGATGTCGGCGCCCCAGGCGTCGGACGGATCGAACGCGATGTTGAGCGGCGCCGAGTGCGCCTGGAACAGCACGTCGCCCACGGTCACCTTGTCCTTGAGATCCTCGCGCGGCGTTTCGGCCCAGCGGGGATCGGGGTGGCCGCCATTGTAGAACCACGGCCAGCCGTAAAAGCCGCCCTCCTTGACCGAGGTCGCGAACTCGAAGGGGATGTTGTCGCCCAGCGCATCGCGCTCGTTGATCACGCACCAGACATTGCCCGTCTGCGGCTGCAGCGTCATGCCGGCACAGTTGCGGAGGCCCGTGGCGAAATAGCGCTCGTGCTTGCCGTCGGGGTCGGTCGCGAGCACTGCGGCCCGACGCTCCTCTTCGCCCCAGGCAACGCCCGTGGCGTGACCCGAAATCCAGGCATCGAGTCCACCGGCGGGAGTCTTCTCCATCGTGCCGTCGCCGACATTGCTGCCCGAACCGACCGAGTAATACAGCGTCTTGCCGTCGGGCGAAAACACCACGTCGCGCGTCCAGTGGTGGTCGGGGTTGATGCCGGTGATGATCGGCTCCCCTGCCCCTGACGCCGTTTGGTCGCCTTCCTTGTAGGGGTACCGCTTCAACCCGTCGCTTTCAGCGATATAGACCCATTCGGGCTTGTCGGCCGGATAGAACGCGATGCCGTAGGGCTGGTTGAGCCCCTCGGCGAACACCGTCTGCGACACTGGTTCGGTCTTGCCGTCCTCAAAGCGCATCAGCAGCACCTGGCCGCCGCCGCTGTTGGACACGAACAGGTCGCCCTTGGGCGCAAAGCGCAGAGTGCGCGGGTTCTTGATCCCCTTCGCGATCAGCTCGACCTGGTACCCTTCAGGCACTTTCGGCATCGCGCCGTCCGGCATGGGGACCGCCGGCGAACTGTTGGACGTGCTGTTCGCCTCGTTCGGGGCTTCGAGGTCGTCGACGGTGAGCTTGCGCGAGACGCCCGGCGCGTCATCTTTCCAGCCGCCCATCGCGGCCGCGCCTGTCAGGAGGGACGGCTGTTGCGCCGTGGCAGTCGAAGCCAACAGCGTGAGCGCCAGTGCGGCAAGTGGGAAATGCTTC
>JANXSI010000383.1 GCA_025352765.1 Devosia sp.
GCCCGCCGGTAGCCTTTCAGCCGGTCCTGCGCCGCCGACATGAAGGCCTCACCCATGATGGTGCCGATCCGGGTGTGCCCCTTGCGGATCAGGTGCTCGGTCGCGGTCTGGCCGCCGGCGATTTCGCTCGGCACCACCGCCGGGAACGCGTGGTCGGCCGTGTAGCAGTTGAGAAGGATCACCGGGATATCGAGGTCGTAAAGAAAGCGCGGCGCCTCGATCTCGCGAGTAAAGATGGTCATGTAGATGAGGGCCGAGACGCCCTGTGCGGTCAGCGCCCGCAGCGTCTTGGGTTCCATCTCCGGATCGGACTGGGTCTGGGCCACCAGAATGATGTTTCGAGCACCCCAGGCGGCCTGCCGGGCGCCCTCGATGGCGACGATGGCTTCGGGGCTGGTCGAGAGCTGGTCGACCGCAAAGCCGATCATCGGGAGCGTCTCGGGCACTGCGGCCGGTTCGGCCGTCATCAGGGGGGCGTAGCCGAGTGCCCGTGCCGCGGCCTGCACCCGTTCGCGCATCTGCGGTGAAATCCGTATCGTCTCGTTGCGGTTGAGGACGAACGACACCGTGGTTTGCGAACAGCCGGCCTCGCGCGCGACGTCGGTCATCGTCACGCGCCGGCGCGGAGCAGTGGCGCGACGCGGCGGCCTGGGGGGTGCGGCGGGGCTGGCGATGAGTGGTCTCCCGGGTCGCCGCGACATCGGTGTTTTTTCGGCAGCGAACTAATAGTCATTAGTTCGTGCGCGGCAAAAGCCTGTCAAGGCTCTGCAATCCGGCTGCAGTCGTCAACAGGCGCTTGACCAGATATTACTAATCCGCTTAGCCTGACATGGCTGTCGCGAACTTTGCTTGGAGTGAGGAGTTTGCGGGCCGGCCTGTGGTACGTGCCTCAGGACGTTTACATGACCAATAGTATGATTTATCACTGCGCTGCGGGTCACCCTGGGACGAGAGCAAATAACCGCTCGGTCCCATCCTGGTCCGCTGAGACGACCCTGCGAGGAGCAGGGATCAAGGGAGGATTGACATGAAGTACCTGGTTTCGGCTGCCGCAATCGCGGTGGCTGCGCTCTCGCTTACGGGCGGCGCTATGGCTCAGGACAAGCCGCAGCTCGCTTTCGTCGTCAACATCGCCGCCGATTTCTGGAAGGCCGCCGAGGCCGGAACGAAGAAGGCGCAGGCCGAGCTGCCCAACTACCAGCTCATCTTCAAATACCCCGACCAGTCGACCGTCGCCATCCAGAACCAGATCATGGATGATCTGGTGACGGCCGGCGTCAAGGCGATCATGGTGTCGCCGATCGATCCGAATGCGGTCGACAACCTCAACAAGATCGCGGGTCAGACCTCGCTGTTCACCATGGACTCGGACGCGCCCAAGAGCAAACGTATCGCCTATGTCGGCTCGTCCAACGAAGCGCTGGGCGAGCAGGCCGGACAGATCGCCAAGGAAGCGATGCCCGACGGCGCCAAGTGCATGGGCTTTGTGGGCCACCTCGACGCTGCCAACTTCACCGAGCGTCGCGACGGCTTCAACAAGGGCGTCGCGGGCACCAAGATCACCCTCGTCGACACCAAGTCGGACGGCGGCGACCAGACCGTGGCCAAGAAGAACGTCGAAGACGTGCTGGTTGCCAACCCCGACATCAACTGCATGGTCGGCTTTTACTCGTACAGCACCCCCGCCATCGACCAGGCGGTCAAGAACGCCGGCAAGCTCGGCCAGATCAAGATCGTGGCGTTCGATGACGATCCGATCACCCTGGGCGGCGTCAAGGACGGCAGCATTGCCGGCACCGTCGTGCAGCAGCCGTTCGAGTGGGCCCACCAGGGCTTCCTGTTGATGGCCAAGTACCTTGAAGGCGACAAGTCGGGCATTCCGGCCGATGGCGTGATCATCATCCCCGGCAATATCCTGCATGCCGCGGACATCGACGCCTACGCCGCCAATCTGAAGGCGATGCAGGGCAAGTAGGCCAAGCTCCTGTCTCCAGGAAACTGGGGGCAGGTCGTCATGGCGGGCGGCAGCCCTGCTTGCCGCCCGCGTTCTTCAGCCCGGGCCTCAGCCATGACACCTTCCGCCGCGCCGGCAGCAGCTCACGCCGAACCCTTCCTGGTCCTCAACGGACTGCGCAAGGTCTATCCGGGCGTCGTGGCCCTCGAGGGCTTCTCGATGTCGGTGAGCCCCGGAGAGGTCATTGGCATCGTCGGCGAAAACGGTGCCGGCAAATCGACACTGATGAAGATCCTGGGCGGGGTGGTGTCTCCCGACGGCGGCACGATTACGATCGATGGGGTCGAGCAGAGCTCCCTCACCGTCGGGCACAGTTTCCGCGCCGGCATCGCCTTCGTGCACCAGGAACTCAACCTCTTCGACAATCTCGACGTCGCGGCCAACATCTTTATCGGGCGCGAACCGCGCATGGGCGGATTGCTGCAACTGGTCGACACCGAAAAGCAGCGCCAGATGGCCGCGCCCTATTTGCAGCGGCTGGGGGCTAGCTTCAAGCCGTCGACCTCGCTGTCGGCGCTCTCGCTGGCGCAGCGACAGATGGTCGAGATCGCCAAGGCGCTGTCGACCAATGCCCGGCTGGTCATTCTCGATGAGCCGACCTCGAGCCTGCCGCTGTCGGAGACCGACAAGCTGCTCGAGGTCATCGCAGCCCTCAAGGCCGAAGGCATCAGCGTCATCTTCATTTCGCACCGGCTGCACGAGATCGAGCGGTCGGCCGACCGCGTGATCGTGTTGCGCGACGGCAAGCTCGCGGGCACGCTGGAGAAGGGCGAGATCACGCATGACCGCATGGTCAAGCTGATGATCGGCCGCGACATCAAGGTGCAGGCCGCCACCGCCGCGCGCCCGCCGGGCGAAATTGCCCTCAAGGTGGTCGGCGTCCGCACCTCGACCTATCCCGGCCAGACGGTCAACCTCAGCCTGCGGCGCGGCGAAATCCTCGGCATGGCCGGCCTCGTCGGTGCCGGGCGCACCGAGCTGGCCCGTGCGATCTTTGGTATCGACCCGATCTATGGCGGCCAGTTCGAACTTGCCGGTCAGCCCTATGCACCGCGCAACGCGTCGGCGGCCGTCGCGCAAGGCGTCTTCCTCGTGCCCGAAGACCGCAAGGGGGCGGGGCTGCTGCTCGACCTGCCGGTGTCCGAGAACATCACGCTGCCCAACCTGCCCGCGCATACCCGCAACCTCATCGTTGCCCGCTCCAGCGAGGTCGAGGTTGCCGAAACGCAGCGCCGCAATCTCGGCATCAAGACGCCCAAGATCACCACGCGGGCCGCCAATCTGTCGGGCGGCAATCAGCAAAAAGTCGTTCTAGGCAAGTGGCTGGCGATGACGCCCAAGGTCATGATCTTCGACGAGCCGACGCGGGGCATCGATGTGGGCGCCAAGTCCGAGATCTACAAACTGATGCGCGCGCTGGCCGACGAAGGCGTCGCCATCATGATGATTTCTTCCGACATGGAGGAGGTCATCGGTGCATCCGACAAGATCGCCGTCATGCACGAAGGACGTGTGTCCGGTGAACTCGAGCGGGCTCAATTCAGCGAAGAAAATATCCTGCTGCTGGCTATCGGCAAGCAAGTGGGAGCGGGGGAAGCAGCATGACGAAGAAAGATCTCGGGCTTTTGGTCCTGATCATCGTGGTGGGCGCCATCGTGGCGTCGGTCAATCCGCGCTTCCTGCGGGTCGAAAATATCGCCAACACCGCCAATACGATCGGCATGTTCGGCATTTCGGCGCTCGGCCAGGCCTTCGTCATCATCACCGCCGGCATCGAGCTGTCGGTGGGCTCGGTGATCGCCCTGACCGGCGTGCTGTTCGTCGACCTCATCTCCAACCACGGCGTTCCGTGGGAGATCGCCCTCATCATCGTGCTGGCGCTGGGCGCGTTCATCGGCCTGTTCCACGGCCTGCTGATCACCCGCCTCAAGATGCAGCCCTTCATCGTCACGCTCTGCGGCCTGCTGTTCTACCGCGGCATTGCGCGCTTCTACACCGGCGATTCGACCGCGGGCTTTGCCTTCGGCCAGAGCTTTCCCGATCTCGAATTCCTTGCGGCCGGACGCAGCTTCGGCGTGCCCAACACCTTCATCGCCATGCTCATCATCGGCATCGTGATGTGGGTGGTCCTGCATCGCTCGATCTATGGCCGCTATCTCTATGCGGTCGGCAAGAATGAGGAGGCAGCGCGCTATTCCGGCATCAAGACCGGCCTCATCATCGTCTCCGCCTATGTGGTCTGCCAGATGCTGACGGTTGTCTCGTCGGTCTATTTCGCGATGTACACGCGCTCGATCGCGCCGTCGGCGCACGGCAATTTCTATGAGCTCTATGCCATCGCGGCGGCCGTGCTGGGCGGCTTCTCGCTGCGCGGCGGCGAAGGCTCGATTGTCGGGGTGCTGCTCGGCGTCGTGCTGCTGCAGGAGCTGCAGAACCTTGTGATCTTCCTCAACATCCCGTCCTCGCTCAACTACGCGATCATGGGCGGTGTGATCCTGATCGGCGTGCTGGCCGACCAGCAGTTCGGGGCCTATCGCGAACGCCGCCGCATTGCCGAGGCGGCGCGGCAGCCGGGCAAGCCTGGGGGCGTGGTGGCGCCGTAGGCCCCGGGGCGATGCCGTCAGGTGTCGTCCGCTCATCTGCCGTCGGCCGGCTGCCGCGCCGGACCGCGCCCCAGGGTGTTTGCCGCGGCAAGGTCCATGCGGAAACGTTGAGCAAACTTGTCGATCTCGTCAGTGCGGCATGCTAAAATTGGGACAGCTGCATCGAATAATTTCGGATAAGTACATTATCTAGAGTTGCGGAACGAAAGACCGTGCACTAGACGCGTAGTCTGCGTCGCGTACTCGTTCTATTGTGCGGAAGAGAACTTTCGATTTGACGCCTGTTGCGGTATTGCTCGCGAGCAGAGACGGAAGGCCCTTTGTGGAGCGCCAGCTCGAGACCATTGCGGCGCAGGGCTGGCCCGACGTCGATCTGTGGATTTCCGACGATGGGTCGACCGATGGGACCGTCGCGGTGCTCGATGCGGTGGTGGCGCGGTGGTCCAAGGGGCGCGCGCGGCTGACGCAGGGTCCCCGAACCGGCAACCCCGCCGACAATTTCCGGGCGTTGCTGCTCGGGCTCGACAGCGTCCCGGCGGCGGTGGCGCTCGCCGACCAGGACGATCTGTGGGTCCCCGACAAGCTCGAGCGGGCGATGGCGGCGCTCTCGTCCTACGCCGACCGGCCGGCCGTGTATTGCGGCCGCACCCAGCTGATCGACGCGGCGGGGCGCGACATCGGCCTTTCTCCGGCGTTTATCCGTCCCCCCAGTTTCCGCAACGCGCTGGTGCAGAGCCTTGCGGGTGGCAACACGATGGTGCTCAACAGGGCGGCAACCGAGCTGGTGCGCGAATCGCTGCGCCGCACCAGCGTTTTGGCGCATGACTGGTGGATCTACATGATCGTCAGCGGCGCCGGCGGCGCGATGCACTATGACCTGTCGCCGACGGTCAAGTACCGGCAGCACGGCAGCAACGCGGTGGGCTCGAACAACGACTGGCCCGCCCGATTGCAGCGGCTGCGCAAGGTGTTCGCCGGACGCTTCCGCGAGTGGAACGATGGCAACCAGACAGCACTCGAGCACTGCCGCGACCTCCTCACCCCCGAAGCCAACCGGACCCTCGACCTGTTTGCGCAGATGCGCCGCGGTGGCCCGATCCACCGGCTCGCCGCGCTGCGCGAGGGCCACTTCTTCCGCCAGACCGCTGGCGGCCAGGCGATGCTGATGCTGGCGTGCGCGCTGGGGCTGACGTGAGTCCTAATTCAGCCGGCCCGGCGCCTAGATAGGGCTGGGGAGCTTCGGCGCCGCCCGAGACATGTCAGCGTTCGCCACCATCTTCCCCCGCTCCATCGTTACGCGGCGGTTGCAGAAGCGGTCGATGAGGCTTTCGCTGTGGCTGGCGAGGATGACGATCGGGGTGCGGTCGAAGAGGCCTTCGATGCGGGCGAAGGCTTTTTCCTGAAAGCTCGCATCGCCCGCACCGATGCCTTCGTCGATCAGGAGGATGTCGTGGTGCATGGCGGTCGAGATGGCAAAGGCCAGCCGCGCCGCCATGCCGGCCGAGTAGGTCTTCATCGGCAGGGACAGGAAATCGCCCAGCTCGGTGAAGCCGGCGATGTCGTCGAGCTGCGCTTCGATCTGTGACCGGCTGAGCCCCAGCAGATAGCCGCGGAGGAAGATGTTTTCGAGCCCTGTGGCCTCGGGGTCCATGCCGGCCGTCGGGTCGAGCAGGGTGCCGACGCTGCCCTCAAGGCGCACCATGCCGGAATTGGGCCGGTAGATGCCGGCGAGAACGCGCAGCAGCGTGGTCTTGCCCGAGCCGTTGTGCCCGACAAGGCCGATGCGGTCGCCGTCGGCGATCTCGAGGCTCAGATCGTCGATGGCGCGCACGTTGACGATGTCGCGGGCGCCCGACATCACGCGGCCGCCGGTCGCCTGCGCGACGAGCGTGTTCTTGAGCGAGCGCGAACTCGAGCCGAAAATGGCGAACTCGACCCCGAGATTCTGGATGGAAATGTACGCCATGTCAGACCCAGTAAGCGATGCGGGTATAGGCCCGGCGGTAGAGCAGATAGGTGACGAGGCAGCCGGCGGCGGCGAACAAGACGCTGATGCCCCAACTCATCAGGTGCGGCGCGTTACCCAGCAACGGCTCGCGCACGATTTCGAGCAGATGGAACAGCGGGTTGAACTGGACGAAATGCGGGCGCGTCGGCATCGCGGCGGTCGACCAGAAGATTGGAGTCAGAAAGAACACCACCTGCAGGACGCTCGCGATCACCTGCGGGATGTCGCGGTACCGGGTGGAGAGAATCGCCGCGGCGAGCGACATCCAGGCGACGTTGATGAGGAGCAGCGGCGCGCTGAACACGATCAGCAAGAATGCCGGCCCCGGCAGGGTGCGCGACCAGATCAGCACGCCCACATAGATCACCATGTTGAACCCCATGATGATGCTGTTGCGCGCCAGCATCTGGTAGATGTGCAGGCTGATCGGCAGCGGCACGTTGCGGATATAGCTCTCGCGCGAAATGAAGGTTGTGCTGCCTTCGGAGATGCAGGCCGAGAGAAAGCCCCAGACGATGACGCCGATGGCGATATAGGGCAGGGTCTGGCTTACGTCCTGATTGAACAGGGTAGCGTTGATCAGCCCGAGCGCCCCGACGAACACGCCCATCGAGGCGGTCAGCCAAAATGGCCCAAGCACCGAGCGCCGGAAGCGCTGGCGGATCTCGTGGACGGCAAAGCGGGTCCATACCTCGTGGCGGGCAAAGCCGCTCACCAGGTCCCGGATGGCGCCGTTGCCGACGCTGTCGGGGCGCATAATGGTGACGCGCGCCGGGCCGCTGGTCACCTTTGTGTCGATTGCCTCTTGCATCCCGCCCGTATGCCACATCTGCGGCGCGGTGGACACTATGGAACGCGGGAGATGACATCACACCTTGCGGGCCCTCGTCAGCCCTTAACCGCTCCGGCGGTCAGGCCCGCAACGATCTGCCGGTTAAAGAAGACATAGGCGATGAGCGGCGGGATGGTGATCAGCAGGATATTCATGAACAGGAGGTTGTATTGGGTGCTGAACTGGCTCTGGAAATTGTAGAGCGTCAGCTGCACGGTGACGTTGTCCTTGCCCGGCAGATAGTAGAGCGGGTTGGTGAAATCGTTGAAGATCGTCACCGACTGGACCACCGCGACCGTCACCACCACCGGCCGCAGCAGCGGCAGGATGATGAGGAAAAAGACGCGCAGCGGACCCGCCCCATCGATGATCGCCGCTTCGTCGAGCTCGCGTGGGATCGAAGCGACGAAGGCGCGGAACAAGAGGATCGAAAAGCTGAGGCCATAGGCGACCTCGATCAGGATCATGCCGTGCAGCGTCTTGAACAAGCCGATGCCCTGCAACACCCAGATGGTGGGCACCACCGCCGGCGGCACGATTAACCCCATCAGCACGAAGAAGCTGATGATCGAGGTCCAGCGCGACGGGCGGCGCTGCAGCACGAAGCCGACCATGGCGCCGAAGACGACGAGCAGCACGACGCTGCCCACGGTCAGGAGAGTCGAGTTGATGAAGGCGGTGACCAGCATGTAGTTGCGGGTCGAGATCACCTCCATGACGTTGTCCCACAGATGCCACTCGACGGGCAGCGTGAAGCCGCGGACCGAGGCATCCTTGCGGGTCTTCAATGCCGTCAGGACGATGAAGATGAAGGGCACGATGAAGACCACGATCGAGACGAGGATCGCGATGCCTCCGACGAGGTAGCGGCGCACGCCGTTCATTCCTGCACCACGCGGCGATTGAGAAAGCTCGAGAGCGGGATGATGA
>JANXSI010000391.1 GCA_025352765.1 Devosia sp.
CAGGTCGAGGCCGACTGGAGCGCCGTTCGAGCTCATCATCATGACGTCGCCGGGCTTCTTGCCGGCGGCTTCGAGCGAGGCGACGCCCGCCACCGACAGGTGCGCGGCGTGGCTGAAGATCAGGTCGATGTCGGGATTGGCAACCATCTGGTCGGCGACGATCGTGCCGGCGTTCGACGCTTCCCACTGCATGGCGGGCAGCGAAATGATCTTGACGTCCGGGAACGCCTTCATCTTTTCCTCAAAGCCCTTCTGGATGTCGAGCGTGTAGGGATCGCCGGGATCGCCGAGGACCTGGAGCACCTTACCCTTGACCGAGCCGTACTTGGCGGTCAGCAGCTTCTGCGCCTGCTCGGCGGCGACGTAGCCGATCTCGACGGTGCCGGCGACCGAGGTGAAGGCCGACGGCGTCGAGGTGATCTGGCGGTCGAACTCGACCACCGGAATACCCGCTGCCATTGCCGCTTCAATCGAGGGCTTCAGCGCATTGAAGTCGACCGCGGCGAGGATGATCGCCGCCGGCTTCAGCGCGATGACGTCGTTCATCTGGCTCTGCTGCGCATCGGTCTTGTTGTCGGCATTGAGCGTTGTCATCTCGTATCCGGCCTGCTTGAGGAACAGCTCGAGTGCGCTCACCGAACCGGTCTGGAATTCGTCCAGAAGGGTCGGCACGAGGTAGTAGACCTTGCCCTTGGATTGGGCGTAGGCCGGCGTCAGCATGGCGATGGCCACGGCGAGGACGCCGAAGATGCTGAGAAGAATTCTCTTCATATCGTTCGCTCCTGTTGCGCCGGACCTGTCAGGCCGCCGAACCCTTTGCCGGTCCGGCGCCGGCAAGGGCTTCCCCGGTGATCATGGCGACCACCGCGTCGGGGCTGGTATTCTTGCGTTCCACATCACCGGCAACCACGCCCTGGCGAATGACCACGATCCGGTCGGCCACCTGGAAGGCTTGCTGCATGATGTGGGTAATGACGATGACGCCGATGCCCTGGCTGGCAATCTGGCGAATCATGTCGAGGCCGCGTCGCGTCTGCTCGACTCCGAGCGCCGCAAACGGCTCGTCGAGCAGCACGAGCTTGCCGCCCCAGTGCACGAACCGGTTGAGCTCGATTGCCTGCCGCTGGCCGCCAGAGAGCGTCTCAACCTTGGCGCGCAGCGAGGGGATCTTGGTGCCGGCATTGGCCATGGCTTTGGCCACCACCGCCTCCATTTCCCGCTCCTGCAGGATCGGGATTCCCATAACCTTCTTGGTGATCTCCCGGCCCATGAAGAAGTTGGCGACGACGTCGACATTGGTGCACAGCGACAGGTCCTGGTACACCGTCTCGATCCCGGCGGCCTTGCCTTCGGCCGGCGTCCGGGCACGGAATTCCTTACCTTCGAACAGCATCTTGCCCGAGGTCGCCTCGAGCCCGCCGGCGATGATCTTGACCAGTGTGGATTTGCCCGCGCCATTGTCGCCGAGGAGGGCCACCACCTCACCCTTGCCGATCGAGAACGAGATTCCCTTCAGCGCTTCGATGGCACCATAGTTCTTGGTGATGTTGTCGAGCACCAGCAGCGGTTCGGTCATGCGGCGAGTCCCTTGTGGACGGAAACAGTGCGGCTTCGCTCTGGCTCGGGCGCAATCATCTGCTCGAAGCGTGGCGACAGCACGCCGGCGATGGCGAGCGCCGCGGCGCCGCGCAGCACCGATTGCTGCCCGCCGCGCGACAGGATCACCCGCGGACTGGTGCGGTTGCGCCGCGCCGAAACCGAATTGGGCAGCGTCGACGTGGCCGCTCCGAGCCGCTGCATCAGCCCTCCGCTCGCGAGGCCGCCCAGAATGATGGTCTGCGGGTCGAACAGATTCTCAATCGTTGCGATGGCGTTGCGCAGCAGAGGCGCGATCTCCTTGACCCAGGCCGCTTCGCTCATCTTCTTGGGCCGCCGGCGGAACGCCTCCAGCGACACGTAGCGCTCGAGGCAGCCGGCATTGCCGCACGGGCAGGGCTCACCCCCGGGCACGGCAACGATATGGCCGATTTCGCCGGCATTCCCCCAGGCGCCGCGCAGCACCGCGCCGTCATGCACCATTGTGCCACCGAGGCCGACGCCGAAATAGAGGTAATAGAATTCGGTGAACGCCGCGCCGAGTCCGTAGAGCCGTTCACCCAGCGCCGCGGCCGCCATGTCGGTCTCGAGGAAAACCGGAAGGCCCGTTTCTTCCGCCAGCCGCTCGCGCACCGCTACATTGTCCCAGCCCGCCATGGTCGTCGGTCCGACAAAGCTCATCGAATCGACGTCGAACGGGCCCGGCAGCGCAATGCCGATGCCCAGCATCCGGCCCTGCGGACGGAGCGCCATGAGTTCGGGCACCATCGTGCCGATCACCTCGAACGCCTGGTCGGGTGAGGCGTGCAGCGCGTCGCGATGCAGGCTTCCCACCACGTCGCCGCCAAGGTTGGTCAGCGCCGCGTCAATCCCGAGCGGCGTCACGTGCAGCCCGATCGCGTATCCACCCTCGGGGTTGATCCTGAGATTGGTCGGCGGCAGGCCCCGCCCCTTCGGCTCTTCGCGCGAAGCGAGGACATAGCCCTGTTCTTCGAGTTCGCGGATGATGGTCGACACTGTCTGGACAGTGAGGCCGACCCGCTCGGCGATATCGCCGCGGGTGGTCGGGCCATGCAGGCGAATGGACTCAAGCACGATCCGCCGATTGTACGGCCGGCCGAATTCCTGATTTGTCCCGCGCAAGCCCATTGAGCAGCCCCCAGAACTGCAGCTTTGCACTGGCTATTTAATCAGTCAAATGGAATTCAAAAAACCGTCATGAGAATTTCTTCGCATCGCGCGTGGTCGCTGCGGGCAGTCTGGTGCTGCCCCGTGTGATGATGGAAAAGCCCACATCGACGCTGCGCTGGGCCGGCCGTTTCCCCGAGCCGCGAATGATCTCGAGAATGGATTGCGCTGCCCAGGTCCCCATCTTCTGCCGTTCGGTCGATACCGACGACAGTGTCGGCACCGATGCGCCGCAGAACTCAAGATCGTTAAAGCCGACGATGGCAACGTCGTCGGGCACCCGCATGCCACGGCGCTGGCACTCAAACAGCGTACCCAGCGCGAGGTCGTCGTTGCAGGTGAAAACGGCCGACACGTTCGGATCTTCCGCGAGGACGTCGGAAAACAGCGTTCCACCCATGGCGACGTCGGAGGTTCGAGGCGACAGTGCCACAAGCCCCGCTGTCGGGAGGCCCAGATCATCCATCGCCTTCTGGTAGCCGGCGTGGCGTCGCCGGGCGCGCGGATCGCCCCGCGCCGTCAGGTGCGCGATCTTGCGGTGTCCCTGCGCGTGGAGATAGTGCACCGCCGCATAGCCCGCCGCGGAATGGTCAAGCCCGATGTTGAGGTCGATCGGCCGGTCGGTCACATCCATCGTCTGCACCACCGGAATGCCCGAGCCGCGCAACATCTGCTGCGAGCGCTCGGTCTGGTCGACGCCGGCCATGATCATGGCCTCGGGATGGTAGCCGAGCAGCGTCTCGACGGCGCGCTCTTCCTGTTCCACCGAATAGCGAACATTGGACACCAGCACCTGAATGCCGGCCGGATTCAACACGTCCTGGATGGCCCCCAGATAGTCGTCGAACACACCATTGGTCAGCGACGGCACGATGACGCCGACGATCTGTGTGCGCGTCGAGGCGAGGGCGCTTGCTAGGTGGTTGGGAATGTAGTTGAGCGCCCGGATCGTCGTCTCGACCCGCTCGCGCAACTGCGCACTCAACATCTCCGGGTGCCGGATCGCGCGCGAAACGGTCACCGGGCTCACCCCGGCCTCTCGAGCCACATCCGAGAGCGTTGCCCGCCGCTTGCTGTTCATCGCCTTCCCCAAACCCAGACGTCTTTTCCCAGTGTCGCAGGTCCCTTGCAGTCTGTGAACCGATCGAAACGATCTCGGTTCCGGCCAATTGACAGCGCTTTCATTTATCCCTAGCGTCATTGATGGGGAAGGGAAATACGAAGCTTTCGGGACAAGCCGCCGCGCCACTCAAACTGGCGACGGTGGCGACCGCAAGCTTCCGAGGAGTCTCGCCCCCCGATCGCAGATCGGCATCCAGGGAGGGATCCAACGTGAAATCGAATACGATTCTAGGTCTTGCTGCGGGCGCTGCCGCGTCCGTCCTACTGGCGCTTGCCGCCACGCCTGTCCTTGCGGCCCCCGAAGTGGTCAAGGGCCCCTCGGACGACGCCCAGTGCTACGTGCCATGGACGGCCGACACCCAGTATTTCAAGTTTCCGGCCAAGAGCGGCCCGTTCCGCATTGCTCTCGCCAACGGCTACATCGCCAACACCTGGCGCATACAGATGATCCAGACCGCCAAGGCCTATGCCGCGCAGCCCGACGTGGCGGCCAAGCTCAAGGAATTCAAGGTCGTCTCGACCGGTGAAGACGTGGCCGCGCAGATCGCCGCCATCAACAACTTCATCGATTCCGGCTACGACGCGATTGTCGTTAACGCCCAGAACCCGTCGGCCTTCGGCCCGGTGATCGACCGCGCCAAGGAAGCCGGCGTCATCCTGGTGGCCTTCGACAACATCCTCGACACCACCGACGCCATCAACGTCAACGTCGACCAGAAGGGCCTCGGCGAGCTGTGGGGCAAGTGGCTGGTCAAGCATGTGCCCAACGGCGGCAAGGTCCTCGAAGTGCGCGGCGTCGCCGGCACCTCGGTCGATACCGATCGTCACGCCGGCATCCATGAAGTGCTCGATGCTTCGGGCAAGAAGTGGGACGTCGTGGAAGTCGTCGGCAAGTGGGACGACGGCACGGCCCAAAAGGCCACCGCCGACGCCATCGCGGTCAACGGCCATTTCGACGGTATCACCGCGCAGGGCGGTGACACCGGCGTGGTGCAGGCCATGATCGACGCCAAGCACCCGATGGTGCCGTTCGGCGGCGAGACCGAGAACGGCTTCCGCAAGTTCTGCGGCACGATGAACAAGGACGGGCTCGTCTGCTCGTCGGCGGGCACCGGGCCGGCGCAGGTCGCGGTCGCGATCAAAACCGCCATCGACGCGCTCGAGGGCAAGGTCGTGCCGCAGTCGGTGCGGCTGCCGCTGGCCATCGTCGAGGACCCGGACTTCAAGGACGGGGAGAACTACTACGCCGACCAGTCCGATAACTTCTTCGTCGGTAACTCCTTCCCCACCTGCGGCATCAACTTCACGGCGCAGGAAATCATGGGTCAGACCAAGGACAATAAGTGATCTTCTGATCGCTTCACATGCGCCGCGGGGGAAACCCCGCGGTGACCTTGTCTCTCAGGGGCCTGACGATGGTTGCGACTAACCCGCTCTTCCGCATGGAAGGGATCTCCAAGCGCTATGGCGGTGTCCGGGCGCTGGAGAAAGCCGAACTCACCGTCGAGGCCGGTCGTGTGCACGCGATCCTCGGCGAAAACGGCGCCGGCAAATCCACCTTGATCAAGACCATGGCGGGTGTGGTGGTTCCCGACGAGGGCCGCATGCTGCTCGATGGCCGCGAGGTGGCGTTTCGCGATCCCGCTGCGGCCAATGCCGCCGGCATCGTCTGTGTCTTCCAGGAGCTGTCGCTGATTCCGGAGCTGTCGGTCGCCGATAACATCGTTGCCTCGCATCCGCCGACCCGCTTCGGCATGATTGACCGCGGCGCCCAGCGTCGGCTGGCCGAGGAGGCGCTGGCGCGCGCCGGCGGCGCCGACATCCATCCCTCGACGCTGATCCGCGACCTGTCGCTCAGCCGTCGGCAGATCGTCGAGATCGCCAAGGCGCTGGCCCGCAAGCCCCGCGTTCTCATCCTCGACGAAGCGACCTCGGCGCTGTCCGCCTCCGATGTTGCGAGCGTCTTCGGCGTGATCAAGCGGCTGCGCGACGATGGCGTGGCGCTCCTTTACATTTCGCACCGCATGCACGAAATCGCCGAACTGGCTGACACCTGCACAGTCTTCCGCAATGGCCGGAACGTTGCGACCTACGCCGCCGGCACCAGGACCGATGAAGAGGTGATCGAACTCATGATCGGTCGCGAATACCACAACGTGTTCCCACCCAAGCCGGCCGCCCAGGCCGCCAGCGTGAGGCCGGCGCTCGAAGTGAGGAACCTCACCTGGAGCCCGCGGCTCAACGGCGTGTCGCTCGGCGTTGCACCTGGCGAGATCGTTGGCCTCGGCGGTCTCGACGGGCAGGGGCAGCGCGAATTGCTGCTGGCCCTGTTCGGCGTCCTGCGCGGCACCAGCGGCGACATTCTCGTCGATGGCCGCACCGTTTCGATAAACTCGCCGCGCGAGGCCAAGGACGACAGTATCGGCATGGCGCTGATCCCCGAGGACCGAAAGACCGAGGGGCTTATGCTGCCGATGGCGGTGCGCGACAATCTCTCGTTCGCGGCGATGTCGATGTTTTCGAAGGCCGGCATCATCGATCGCGGCGCCGAGAAGCAGGCGATCGACGAGATGATCAAGCTCCTCGCCATCAAGACGGACGGCATCGCGGTGCCCGCCGGCTCGCTCTCGGGCGGCAATCAGCAAAAGCTGGTGATCGCCAAGTGGCTGATGCGCAAGCCCCGCATCATCCTCCTCAACGATCCGACGCGCGGCATCGATGTGGGCACCAAGCAGGAGATATACCAGCTACTGCGCAAGCTCGCTGACGATGGCGCAGCCATCATCCTCTATTCGACCGACTACGACGAACTGATCGGCTGCTGCGACAAGGTGCTGGTGATGTACGACGGCGCCGTGCGGCGGACCCTTGTCGGCCCCGAGATCACCGAGCGGGCGCTGATTGCCAGTGCCCTCAACATCGACGCCGACAGTGAGGGAGCGGGCGCCGCGCGCCCGGCCGTGTCATGAGCGAATGGCGCTACTGGTTCAACAGCCAGCGCGGCACACTGCTGGCGTTGGCGATCTTCCTTCTGATGTTCGCCATCTACATTGCCAACCATCCGGCCATCGCCAACAACGGCTACACCGTTCAGGGCGTCGGCAACGTGCTGCAGACGGCCGCCAACAAGGGTATCCTCCTGGCGCTGATCGCCATCGCCCAGACCTTCGTGGTGCTGACGGCGGGCATTGACCTGTCAGTCGGCATGATCTTCGTGCTGTGCAATGTCGTCGCCTCGTTCGTTGTCGTCACCAATCTGGGCGCGCCCCTCGGCTTCGACCTCGGTCCGGTCGCCGGACCCGCCGTTGGCATCGTCATCGTCCTCCTCGTAGGTATTGCCTGCGGCGCGCTCAACGGCGCGATCGTCATCTTCGGCCGCCTGCAGCCGATCGTTGCGACCATCGCCACCTCGGCGGTGTTCTTTGGCATCGCGCTCTGGATGCGTCCGCAGCCCGGGGCGACGCCCGAGTTCGCCAAGGCACTCGGCAAGGCCATGCTCACCAAATACTGGGGCGTGCTGCCGGCGAGCATGGTCTTCCTGGTGATCGTCATCGTCCTGCTGTGGATCCCCTATCGCCGGTCGGTGCTGGGACGCGCCACCTACGCCGTCGGATCATCCGAGGCGGCGGCCTACATGTCCGGCATGCCGATCCGCAGCGCCAAGTTCCTGGCCTATGTCTGGTCCGGTTTCTTCTCGGGGCTGGGCGGGCTCTACATCACCTTCGTCACCTCGTCCGGCCAGGCCGACCAGGCCGCCGCGGGCACCTACACGCTCAATTCCATCGCTGCGGTGGTGTTGGGCGGCGTGTCGCTGTTCGGCGGCCGTGGCAGCGCGGTCGGCGCGGTCTTCGGCGCCTTCGCCTTCCTCACCATCAAGGACCTGATGTTCGTCCTCAACGTCGACCCCCTGTACCAGCCACTGCTGCAGGGCATCGTGCTGTTGATCGCGGTCAGCATCGGCTCGGCGCGCCTGTTCCAGGTGCGCAATCGTCTCGAACTCTTCGGCTGAGTGCAATGACCGACCAAACCACGACCGCCCCCGCGCGACTTCCCCTCCGCCAGCGCCTCGATGTGCCGGTGGTCACCGCCTTTGTCTGCATCATCCTCTTGCTGGTCGTCGGCTCGATCTATTCGACCAACTTCCTGTCACCCGAATATCTGCTGCAGCAATTGAAGGTCGGCGCCTTCCTTGGCATCATCGCCACCGGCATGATGCTGGTGATCCTGCTCGGCCAGATCGACCTCAGCGTGCCGTGGACCATCACCGTGGGCGCCATGATGGCCTCCGCGGCCACCGCCTACGGTCCGATGGGCGAGGTCGCCGCCATCCCCTTCGGCATCCTCTGCGGCCTCCTGATCGGCCTCCTCAACGGCGTCGCCGTCGCCTACCTCCGCATTCCATCGATGATCATCACGCTGGCGGTCAATGCCGTCGCGCAGGGCCTGATGGTCGCCTATAGCGGCGGCTTTTCGCCCCAGGACTCGGCCTCGAGCGCCATGAAATTCATCGGTGCGCAGTCGACCTTGGGCATTCCGCATGCGGTGATCGTCTGGATCGTCGTCGGCGCCTTTGCGGTGTTCCTGCTCACCCGCACCACCTTCGGCCGCGCCGTCTACGGCATCGGCAACAAAGAGTCGGCGGCCTATCTATCGGGCGTGCCGACGCAGCGGGTGGTGGTCGCCGCCTTCGCGCTCTGCGGCGCGCTCGCGGCCTTCAGCGGCGTGCTGCTCGCGGGCTACGCCGGCAAGGCCGCCCAGTCGATGGGCGACGCTTACCTCCTGCCGGCGATCGCCGCGGTAGTCCTCGGCGGCACCTCGATCCTCGGCGGCCGCGGCAGCTACCTCGGCACCATCGCCGGGGTGATCCTGATCACCCTCTTGCAGTCGATCCTCTCGGTCATGCAGATCGCCGAGTTCGGCCGCCAGATCATTTATGGTGTGATCATCGTCGCCATGCTGCTGCTCTACGGCCGCGACAAGAAGCTGCGCTAGCGGATCGTATAGCCGCCATCGACCACCAGCACCTCGCCGGTGACATAAGCCGAAGCCGGCGAGCAGAGGTAGAGCGCCGCCGCCCCGATGTCCTCGGCCGAGCCCGGCCGCCGCATCGGGGTCATGTCGCGCCACACCGGGCCCCACACCGGGTCGGCCAGTCCACCATTGGTCATGTCGGTGGTGATGTAGCCCGGTGCGATGGCGTTGACGCGGATGTTGTCGCCCACATAGTCGCTCGCGAGACTCTTGGTCAGCATGTGCACCGCGGCCTTCGAGGCATTGTAGGCCGCCTGCGGCTGCGGGATGTTGGAGACCAGCCCCGAGATCGAGCCGATGTTGAGAATCACGCCGCTCTGCTGCTTGCGCATCGGCCCGAGCGCCGCCTGGCAAGCCCGGAACACCGAATCCACGTTGATGTCCATCAGCCGGCGGTAGTTGGCCTCGGTGAAGCTATGCGTGTCGCCGTGCTGGGCGACGCCGGCATTGTTGACGAGAATATCCAGCCGCCCGGTGATCGCCGTGGCGTCGGCGATGAGCTTCGCCGGTGCCGCCTGGTCCTGCATGTCGGCCTGCAGATAGTCGATCTTGTAGCCCTTGGCCTTGAGCGCCGCGATCACATCGGGCTTCGGCACCTTTGAGGAAACGATCACATGCGCCCCGGCCTCGGCCAGAGCCTCGACAATGCCGAGCCCGATGCCGCGCGTGCCGCCGGTCACCAGCGCCACCTGTCCGTCGACCCTGAAGCGGTCCATGATCATGTCAGTCACTCCCTCAAGTGATGGGCGCTCCGGCCCTTTTTGGATTTGGTGATACTCAGGCTCATGCCGCGGCGCGCGGCGGGTCGAGCCCGAGAATGAAATCGGCGCACCGGTCGCCCAGCATCATCGCCGGCGCGTTGGTGTTGCCGGCATTGATGTTGGGCACCGCCGACATGTCCGAGACGCGGAGGTTGTCGACCCCGCGCACCCGCATGCGGGCGTCGAGCACCGCCATGCGGTCGCCGTCGGCGCCCATCCGCGCCGAACTCGCCGG
>JANXSI010000403.1 GCA_025352765.1 Devosia sp.
AGTTTCACCTGCTCCGGCAACGCCTCGGGGCTGGTCACGGCGACACTGAATCTCCGCGCAGAAAGCGCCACGGGTCTCAATCGTGCGGGCTTCGTCATCCTGCACCCAGCCGGCGTGGCTGGCTCGCTACTGCGCGTGACTCATCGGGACGGAACCGGCGAGGAAAGAGAGTTCCCGCTGCTCATTGCACCCAGTCAACCCGCCTCGGATATCGTGGCATTGCGTCAAGAGGCAAACGGCGTTGTCGTTGATATCGCGTTCGCCGGCGAGACGTTCGAAATGGAGGACCAGCGCAACTGGTCCGACGCAAGTTACAAGACTTACTGCCGTCCGCTTGCGCTGCCATATCCTTTCCAAATGGCCGCTGACGAAACAGTAGAACAGTCTATCACTTTAAGAGTCTCAGGCGCGGGCGGCGCACAAAAACCCATCGCCACACAGGCGATCATCGTTGGATCGGATACCGGGCGGAAACTCCCGCAGCTCGCCCTGGCGCTCGAAGCTGGCTGGGAGCCCGATCCGGAATCTCGTCAGTTCGTTAAGGCGAAGTCCACGCTGCTTCGGGCTGACCTAACTAGAGCGAACTGGCAACAGACCCTGGATCGCCTGATTGCGGCTTCGGTCGGGGCGCTGGACCTCGAGCTGATTGTATCGGACAGCCTTCCCGAACTAGATACCCAACTGAAGGCCCTCGCCGCGACCGGTATCATCGCAAACAGTATAGTGGTGCTGCCAAAAGCTTGGCTCAAGAGCTACCAGCGAAGCGCTGCTTGGCCCGCTGGTGCCTCTCCCATACAGGCGGCGGCGGTCGCGCGGGATCGGTTTCCCGAAAGCGAGATTGGCAGTGGCGTTCTCACCAATTTTACAGAACTCAACCGCTACCGTGAAGCGGCCCGCGCAGGCGACTTCATTACCCACGGTACCACTGCCGTTGTCCACGATGCCGATGATATCTCGGTGATGCAGACGCTAGAAGCCTTGCCGCAAATCTTTGCGAGTGCTGAAGCTCTTGCAGAAGGCAAGCCTTACCGCCTGGGGCTCGTCTCGATTGGTATGCGATCTAATCCATACGGGGCGGACGTTGCCGCCAACCCCGAAGGCGTACGGCGGCCAATGGCGATGACGGATCCCCGTCAGCGTGGGCTTTTTGGTGCTGCCTGGATGGTTGGCGCAATGGCCGCCACCGAGGGCGCCGGAGTCGAACGTCTTGCGCTGGCCGCGCTAGGCGGACCATTCGGACTGTTCGATGGCCCACGTGTTCTCCCGGCCTATCACATCCACGAAGCATTAGTCTGCATGGGGGCACGGCAGCGCCTCGCCGTGTCGTCTCCTCCGGGCATTGCCGCGGTTGCGGTCGACGGTGCCCTAGTGATTGCCAATCTCGGACGGGGGACAAGGATCCTGAGCCTGCCGCAGCCGGGGCGCGGGGTGGTGCTCGACCGGCTTCAGACATCGCGAGACTGGTTGCGCACCGAGAGTCGCGAGCAAGTAACAGTCGTCAATTTGCCAGCGTTCTCGGTCGCATTCGTCGACACTGGTCCGTCCGACGTTTTCGGATCAACGTTGTGACCCATCTCGGAGTTCTCATCGGCTGCGGCTTCTTCGCTACGAACCATCTTCACGCCTGGGCCGAGATTCCCAATGTCGACATCGTCGCCGTATGCGATCTCGACGAAAAAAAGGCCCGTGCCACTGCGAGCCGCTTCGGAATCGAAAAGGCCTATACCGACGCCGCCGAGATGGTAGCAGCGGAGGCGCCCGATTTCGTCGACATTGCCACAACGGCGGCCTCACATCGTACGCTCGTAGAAATGGCAGCACCACACACCCGACTGCTGATTTGCCAGAAGCCTATGGCCAACACGCTGGCAGATGCCGAGGCGATGGTGGCGGCCACCGATCAAGCCGGCACCACTTTACTGATCCACGAGAACTTCCGGTGGCAGCGGCCGTTCCAAGAGATCGCGCGGCGCATCGCAGCCGGTGAACTGGGCAACATCCACTTCGCCCGGTTTTCGTTCCGGCACAGCTATGACAACTATGCCAACCAGCCCTACCTCGCACAGATCGAGCGCTTTGCGCTGATGGATGTGGGCCTTCACCTGTTCGACCTGACACGCCATCTCGTCGGCGAAGCGACGACGCTAAGCTGCCGGACGCAACGGCTAAACCCTGATGTGAACGGAGAAGACGCCTTCACTGTGATTGTTGGTCACGCTGGCGGGGCGACTTCCGTTCTGGATTGTTCGTTTTTCTCAAAGCTCACACCCCACCGCTTCCCCCAGACGACCGCCTGGATCGAGGGAGATCGCGGCACGATCGATCTTGATGAGGAGTACCGCATGACCGTACATGGCCCCAGTGGCCGAAAGACCTATGACGTTGAGGCCGCGGTGCCAGGCTGGGGCGAGAAGCCATGGCATGTTGTCGGAGACAGCGTTGTCGCTTTCCAACGCCACGCTGTTGCGGTGCTCGAAGGCCGGGCGGAGCCGCGGCCTTCTGGCGCACATAACGTCAAGACCCTTGCAATGGCCCTTGCCGCCTACGAGGCCGCTGCGGCGAACACAGTCATCGACCTTGATCGATGGAAAGAGGCCCGATGAGCGAACGGATCGTCGCGCACTACCGCGTAGAAACGGCCACCGATGTTCGCCGAGCAGCCGAGATCATGGCGGGCGAACAATCCTCTGGCACCTTTGTTGCCGTTCCTGGCGAGACAGCAGAGCTCGCGGAGCGCTCTGGCGCTCGGGTTGAAAACATAGAGATGCTGGAAACGGTCGCGGAACCTTCCCTGCCTGGTGCCAAGCATGGTGACGGAAGATCTTGGCAACGTGCCAACGTCACTGTTTCTTGGCCACTAGAAAACACGGGACCGTCGCTGCCCAACCTGCTTGCGACCGTCGCAGGCAATCTGTTCGAGCTGCAGCAATTCTCGGGGCTCAAACTACTCGACTTCGAGCTTCCACCAGCGTTCTTCAGGCGCTACTTGGGCCCGCAGTTCGGCATTCAGGGAACCCGCGAGCTAAGCGGTGTTTTAAAGGGGCCGCTAATCGGCACGATCGTCAAGCCAAGCGTTGGCTTTGATCCGAAAGAAACTGCAGCCCTCGTCAAGACCCTAGTCGAGGCCGAGATCGACTTCATCAAGGACGATGAACTCCAGGCGAACGGTCAGCACTGCCCCTTTGCCGAACGCGTTGCTGCTGTGATGGCGGTTATCAACGACCATGCCGACCGGACCGGCAAGAAGGTGATGTTCGCGTTCAACGTGACGGGCGATCTCGACGAGATGCGCCGCCACCACGACCTCGTGTTGAGCGCTGGAGGTACATGCATCATGGCCAGCCTCAATTCCGTCGGCCTGATCGGTATGATCGAACTGAGGCGGCATGCGCAGCTCCCGATCCATGCCCACCGAAATGGATGGGGCTACCTGTCCCGCCATCCGCAACTCGGCTGGTCCTACATTGCCTGGCAGAAGATCTGGCGTCTCGCCGGTGCGGACCACCTACACGTCAACGGCCTTGCCAACAAGTTCTCAGAACCCGACGACAGCGTCATCGCCTCCGCCAAGGAATGCCTGAGGCCGATGTCCCTGCAGTCACCTTGTTTGGTGATGCCCGTGTTTTCGTCGGGCCAAACCGTCTATCAACCGCCGGAGACTTACCGACGGTTCCGCTCGCTCGACCTGATTTACGCCGCCGGCGGAGGCATCATGGCTCATCCGGAAGGGCCTTCCGCCGGCGTCCGTGGCCTGCGCGAAAGTTGGGAGGCGACTGTTGCCGGAATTCCCCTCACACGCTACGCGGAGAGCCACCCGGCCTTAGGCAAAGCGCTTGAGGTCTATCGGAAATGACGAATAACGAGTTGCCGCCTGGCCGATTGCTGTCCTGGTATGGCGACGACTTCACTGGCTCCGCCGCTGTAATGGAGGTCTTGACCTTCGGCGGCATTCCGTCGGTGTTGTTCCTGGACGTTCCCACCGCAGCTCAGCTGTCGCGTTTCCCAATGGCGAGGGCGATCGGTATCGCCGGCATCTCACGTTCAAAGACGCCAACATGGATGGACGCCAACCTACCGCCGGTCTTTGAAGCCTTGGCCCGTCTACACACCGCCCTCACCCACTACAAGGTTTGCTCGACGCTCGATTCTTCGCCAGAAATCGGTTCTATCGGGCGTGCGGTCGACATCGCTAACCCCATCCTTGGCGGCGCCTGGGTACCTACTTTGGTCGCCGCCCCGCCCATTGGGCG
The DNA here is from genome assembly GCA_025352765.1 of Devosia sp. GTDB lineage: Bacteria > Pseudomonadota > Alphaproteobacteria > Rhizobiales > Devosiaceae > Devosia_A. Next base: position 4,251 of record JANXSI010000403.1, read on the forward strand.
GTGGCAGTCTTTTGGCCATCTTTTCGCCACCGCCGCCGATAGCATTTTCCGTCTCGACCGCCACCCAGTCATGAGTCGTCACCCAATTACGCCAATGACTGAGAGCGACGTTGCAGTGCACCTCTCTCGACAGACCGAAATCGCAACCGACTACATCGACCTCATTGCGCTCAGCACAGCTTCTGGTGCCGATGCTGCGCTCGCCGACGCTCTTGGACGAGGCAAACAGCTAGTCACCCTTGACTGTATTGACGATGTAAGCCTCGCAGCAGCCGGGAGACTACTCTGGACTCATCGAGACCCGCGCCTGCTTGTGGTCGGTTCACAGGGGATCGAATACGCTCTGCTGGCATATTGGCACAGCATCGGTGCACTGCCGAAGTCGCAAGAGGTGCAGGGGGCTGGCCCCGTGGCGCAAATCGCGGTCGTGTCTGGCTCGGTGTCGCTGACGACGGCCTCACAAATGGACTGGGCATCCAAGAACGGATTCGGTCTTATTAGTTTCGATGCCACTCAGGTCGTCGATCCCGCCAGGCGTACAGCTGCCATTGAGCGGAGCTTGGCAGAGGCACTCGCTATTCTGGCTGAAGGTCGCCGCAGCGCGATCATCCACACTGCCATGGGCCCGAATGACCCAGCCGTGAACGCATTTCGCGCCGCAGTCTCTGGGGCGAATGTTGGCATGCCAGAGGCCAATGCGCTGGTGGGTGACTCTCTGGGGCAAGTTTTGACACGGACGCTTCAGGGCACCGGGCTCAGCCGGGCTGTCATTTCAGGCGGCGACACCTCCGGGCATGCCACATTGAGGTTGGGGGTTGAGGCACTCACCGCTCTGGCTCCTACGATACCAGGTGCTGCTCTGTGTACCGCCCACCGCAATGATGGATCGACGCTTCAACTGGCCCTCAAGGGTGGACAGATGGGCACTGAGGATTACTTTGGATGGATCCGCGATGGCGGCGGTAGCCGGGTGCGGAAGTAGAATGCGGCTATGATGCCGAAATAGCATAGATAGGGAGACCGGTTCATGTCCACGAAGGGCAAGTATGATGTTGTCGAGCTTGAGTTTGAAGCAGACGAGTCTGAGCTCAATTCGTATGCCTCGCTGAGTCTGGACGTAACCTTTCGTTCGCCGTCCGGCCGGCTTTTGAAAGTAGCGGGCTTTTGGTATGAGGCGCACCGCTGGATGGTGCGGTTTGCGCCCGACGAGATCGGTCAATGGAGCTGGCTTAGCGATTCGAACGACCAGAGTCTTCGCAGCCGCGCAAGCGTGTTCGAGGTGGGCAACGCGATAAGTGAAAGCACTTGGCGTATCCACGGCCCATTGTCGATCCACAGCTCCGGCCGTGGCTTCGCTCACGCAGACGGAACACCTTCTTTCTGGCTTGCCGACACCGTCTGGGCGGCACCTGCTCATGCGACGATCGAGGAATGGCGGGAGTACGTGGCCTACAGGAGCCGCCAAGGTTTCAATGTTCTGCAAATCAACGCGCTCCCGCAATGGGACGCATCGGGCGCTCCGATCCGATTGCCTTTCGCCAAGGCCGACGGGCACGATGACCTGACCCGGCCCAATCCCGACTACTTCAAATTCCTCGACGAGGTGGTCAGGACGGCTGCTGATGCGGGGCTGATTTCTGCAATGGTCGTTCTGTGGTTCGAAAATACGCCTGCCGACAATGAGAACTGGACGGTAGATGTCCCGAGGCGTGGACCTTTCACGCATGAGACCGCACGGCTCTTCGCAAGGTTCTTGACCGCGCGCTACGAAGCATTCGGGGCAACTTGGGTGATCAGTGGAGACAGTTCCTTCGCCGCTCAGGCATCCCTAGCTCTCTACGATGTTGCGGCCAAGACTATCCGTGAGACAGCGGCTCGTACGCCGATAATGACCGCCCACCTGAATGGTTCAACGCCTCCCCCCGTCGCGCTGAACGCGCGCGGTTGGATGGACTACCACATGTTCCAGTCCTGCCACTTTAGTGACTCTGCAGCGCGCGCCCGCCAGTATGCCGCCGAGGCCAGGGCGTTTCTGCCGAGCCGGCCGGTGCTGAATGGGGAACCATGCTATGACAGCCTCCGCCAGATGGATCAGTCGAACTCAACTGACCAACGGTTCGATCGCATCGATGTGCGGAGGGCCTCCTGGGTCAGCGTCCTAAGCGGCGCGAGTGCTGGATTGACCTACGGGGCGCATGGAATCTGGCCCTGGCACCGCGACGGTCAAGACTACGGTCCAAGCCACTATGGAATGCCGCTCGACTGGCGCCGCGCTCTGGTTCTTGAAAGCGGTGCCGACGTTGCCCGCCTCAAACAGTTCTTCTCGCGTCTCCCATGGTGGGAAATCGAACCAGCGAGTGGGATTGTCGCCGAAGCGGCCGAAAGTCTTCTTGCGACGGCTCGAACAAGCCGGGACCGACACGTCTTCGCTTACATCACAAGTCCGACGCGTCTACAGCTGCCGGCAGCACTTGCTGTCGGTCGATCCGGCGCTTGGTTCGATCCGGCAACAGGCTCTTGGAGTGATGCTCGGATTGAGGAAACCCAACAGGGTTGGTTTGTGGAACCCGGCAAGGCAGACGGCGAAGCAGTGCTCGAACTGCAGCTGAAGCGCTCCTCCGGGGCTAGCATTGATGGCCTTGACCATATCGCTCTCGTCACCGGCGATCTCAGTACATCGATCAGCTTCTACACAAATGTTCTTGGTTTCACTCTGACCTACCGAAAAACGCTTGAGCACCGCAATCTTGACTACGCGTTCCTTGAGTTGGGCAGTTGCAGACTCGAGATCCTTCAGCCGCTCGCCGGATTCAAGGGCACTTTGACGCCCGCACTGAACCATTTCGCCCTCGCGGTTGAGGGCCTTGAGACGCTCGTTGATAGATTTCGAGACGATGGGATCGTTTTCGACGAGCCTGCGATCATGGACTTGCCGGAATTGTTCTCAAGCGGCGCGAGAGGGTCCTTTCTTTCGGGCCCCGACGGCGAGCGGATTGAGCTCTTTGAGAGGCTCAAATGAACCGATTGAGTCAGATGTGTGAGGCTCCGCCCATGACGAGGGCGTCGACGTCTATCGTCTCAAGACCGGCACATGCTGACGGAGCGCATGCTGTTGGGTTGAGTGGGCGACGGGCTGAACCAACGACCGAAAGTGGAAAGGCGTCAAGCGTGTCCTATTGCCGTACTGGCGCGTCGCGGAACAGCGTCACAGCAGCTGTGATCGGTATCCTGCTCAGTTTCGGATTGCTGTGTCCAAGCTACGCCGGCGAGACGAAGCACCTGGTTGCTC
>JANXSI010000430.1 GCA_025352765.1 Devosia sp.
GGGGATGGCGCCGGCCTTGATCTGCTCCTTCTCCCACGCCTGGATCAGCTTGGTCTTGTCGCTGGCGAGGATGTCCTTGCCGTCGGCGCCCTTGGGCGAGAGATTGGCAGCCACCGTCATCGAGTACGAGCCGTCATAGCGCCCGATGGTGGCGACCTTCTGCACCGGCGTGCGCTTGATGAAGTTGCTGACCGGCACGAGGCCCGCCGTCGTCGCGATCTTCAACGAGTCGAGCGAGTCGAACGACCGTTCGCTCTCGGGTAGGCGGACACGGATATCGAGTTCATCGGTCGAGTCCTCCGGCCGGTACGAGCCGATCTTGACGCCCGAGGTGACCAGCTGGACATAGGGGCTGAGTTCCCGCACGCCGATGCCGTACTTGGCCGCAGCGACACGGTCGATCGTCACCTGCCAGTCGATGCCGGGCGACGGGCGTCCGTCTTCGACGTCGATGGTGTCGCCCAGGTCGTGCTCGATGAAGTTGCGAAGCTTGGCAACGACCGGCGCCAGATGGTCGTAGTTGACGCTCTCGACGCGCAGATTGATCGCCTTGCCGGCCGGCGGGCCGTTCTCTTCGGCCGCAATCTGGATCTGCAGCCCAGGGATATCCTTGGTGACCGTCCGGATGTTGTCGAAGATTTCCTTGGCAGGAACGCGGTCGTTCCAGTTGGTAAGCTGCAGCTGGAACGTGCCGATGGTGTCGGGCGGCGAGCTCGAGCCGCCGAAACCGCCGGCACCGCCGCCGAACGACATCACCGAGTCCTGGATGCCGGGCACCGTCAGAATCTTGCTTTCAACCTCGGCCAGCAGGTCGCGGATCTGCACCGGCGAATAGTTGCCGCGGGCCACCACGTTGACCGTGCCGCGCTCGGGCTCGGATGCCGGGAAGGCTTCCGATCCGGTCGGATGTTGCGCATAGATCACGAAGCAGGCGACGACCAGCGCCAGGCCGACCGGGATGGTCAGCAGCGGATAGTGGATCAGGCGGTTCATGATCCGCACATAGACGCCCGTCACCCCGCCGACCTTCTTCACGTCGAACTTGTCGGGATACATGACGATGTCGGCCTTGGCCTTCTCTTCGGGGTCGACATGGGTCTTGGCGATCAGCGAACCGATGATCGGCATGAACACCAGGGCCGACAGCAGCGAGGCGCACATCACCACGATCACGATGATCGGCAGGTAGCTCATGAACTTGCCGATGATGCCCGGCCAGAACAGCAGCGGCACGAAGGCGCCCAGCGTCGTGAAGGTCGCCGAAACCACCGGCACGAACATCTTGCGCGCCGCCATGATGAAGGCCTCCTTGCGCGGGACGCCCTCCATCAGCTTTCGTTCGGCGTATTCGACCACCACGATCGGGTCGTCGACCAGCACGCCCACCGCCAGTACCAGGCCGAACATGATCATCATGTTGATGGTCAGCCCGAGAATGTTGACCACGAGGAACGCGATCATGAACGAGATCGGGATCGAGGTGCCGATCATCAGGGCAGGGCGGAGGCCGAGCGTTGCAACGCAGGTGACCATCACCAGCGCCACGGCCGTCAGCACGGCCGCCTGCAGCGAGTTGAACATGCTCTTGGCGGTTTCGGCCTGATCGAGCAGGAACGAGTGCTGCATCCCAGCCGGCCAGTCCTTGGCCACCTCGGCCGTGGTCGCGCGCACCTGGTCAACCACGTTGATGACGTTCGTGCCGAGCTTCTTGACCACCGCCAGGGTGATCGCGGGCTTACCGTCGACATGCGCATAGCTGGTCGCATCGAGGAAGGTGCGGGTGATCTGCGCCACGTCGCCGAACGTCACGACGGTGTCGCCGACGGTCTTGAGCGGCAGCGAATAGACGTCGGCTGCCGTCGCAATCAGGCCCGGGACCTGGACGTTGAACGAGCCCTTGCCGGTATCGATGGTGCCGCCCGGAACCACCAGGTTGTTCTTGGCCAGCGCATCGAACAGCTGCGACGAGGTGAGGTTGTAGGCCTCGAGCTTGTTCATATCGATGGTGACGGCGAGCATTTCATCGCGCGAACCCGAGAGGTCCGCCGACTCGACGCCGGGGAGCTTTTCGAGCGCGTCCTTTAGTTCCTTGGCCTTTTGCACCAGTGCCCTCTCGGGCACGTCGCCGTAGACGGCGACGTCGATCGAGGGGAAGCTCGCGGTCGAAACCGTCGTCACCGTCGGCGTCGTGGCGTCGCTCGGCAACTCGCTGGTGACGCCGTCGAGCTTGGCGCGCACATCCGAGAGCGCCTTGTCCTTGTCGGCATTGGCATCGAACTCGAGCAGCACCGAGGCATGGCCGAGCGAGGCCGTCGTCGTGTAATGCGTCAGCCCGTCGAGATCCTTCAGCCGGTCTTCGATCGGCTTGCCCAGCAGTCGCTCTGCGTCGCCCGGCGACACGCCAGTCTGGCTGACCGACACGTAGAAATACGGAATGTCGATGGCCGGGAAGCTTTCCTTGGGCAGCGACAGATAGCTCAGCACGCCTGCAAACAGCAGGATCGCCATCACGGTCAAAACGACCCGTGGCATACGCAGGATGCGTTCGAGGAAGTTCATCATGACGGCTGCTCCGAGCTCGCGGCTGCACTCGTATCGGCACCCCCGATGGGGGTGTCATCGGTCTTGGCATCGACGATCTGGCCGGGCTGGACGAAGTCCTGTCCGACCGTGATCAGGTTGATGGTGTTGGGCAGGCCCACCGCCCACACGCCGTCGCGTGCATCCTTGAGGATGGTGATGGCGTGGAACGCCACTTTATTGCCGTCCTCGACCGTTCGGATGCCAAGCACGCCATTGTCGTCGAGCGTGAGCGACGACTGCGGCAGCACCTGCACCGGCGCCGTGCCGACATTGACGATGGCGTCGGCCGTCACGCCGTCACGGAGCTTGCCATCCGTATTGGGGATCGAGATCTCGACCGGGAACGAGCGTGTCGCGTCGTCGGCGGTCGAAGCGATGTATGTCACCTTGCCATTGGCCTTGCTGCCCGTGACCGTGGTTACTGCCGCATCGAGGCCGAGGCGCGCGTAGCCGATCTTGGCTTCGGGAACCGACGCGATGAACAGCATCGGGTCGAGCTGCACCACGGTCGCGCAGGGCGTGCCGGCGGCGAGCAGGCTGCCTACCGTTGCCAGCGGATCCTCGACGATGCCGGCGACGTCTGTCTTGATCGTCGAGCGCGCCAGTTCGAGCTGGGCGCTTTCGAGCGCGGTCTGCGCCGAGGCCAGAGCCGCCTGTGCGGCCAGCGCCGTGTTCTGCGCCGCGAGCCCCTTCTTCACCAGGGCCTGGTTGGAGTCGTACGCCGTCTGCGCCTGAGCGACAGCGGCCTGCGCCTGATCGACGGCCAGTTTACGAGCGCCCTGGTCGAGCGTGCACAGCGTATCGCCGGCCTTGACCGTCTGACCCTTGGTGACGTTCACGGTCTGCACGATGCCAGATGTCTGGGCCACCACGCTTACCGAGGCCGAGGCCTTGGTCCGGCCGCGCAGCGGCACTTCGATCGGCATCGCCTTGGCCGTCAGCACCTGGATGCGAACCGAGCGCGGCGCTGCTGCGGCACCGTTGCCGCTTTCCTCGTTGCGTTCGGCGATCGACTTGGCGGGGTCGATCTCTTCGGAGGGCTTGGCATTGATCCCCGATCCCTCGACGGCGTTGGTCAGCGGTCCGCCATTCTTCTCGATCAGCGAGATCACCGGCTTTTCGCCATTGCCCGGACCCTTACCCCCAGTCACGAGCGTTCCGGTCGCCAGCCAGACGGCGAGCACCAGAACAATAACCAAAGCAACTCCATAGGAGTAAATTGCACGCATCTAGAATTTGCCCTTCATTCTGCTGCCTGGGCGGAGTCGCGCCGCGCCAGAGCAATCAGTTCGCCCATGTGGGCGTGGATGTAGTCGCGCGCAGACTGCAAACAAGACCGGCCATAGCCGACGATCCAGCAGTCTGCGGGTTGCTTTGCGTCCGATTGCATCTGATCGAAGTCGGCAATAGCCGAATCGAGTGACGCGACGCGTTCCTTGAGACGAGTTTCGACCAGCGACTGCGGCAACTCCGCCGCGAACCGCACAAACAGCAGAAACTCGCTCCGATACTCGTCTTCGCCCAGTTGGTCGAACATCGAATTGATGAATTCGCGGCGGCCGAGAGGCGTAATGGAGTAAATCTTCTTGGCGGGCTTGCCGTCCTGCTGTTCGACCCGCGAGGTCACCAGCTTGTCGGTCTCGAGCTTGGCCAGCGCGGGGTAAATCGCGCCATAGCTCGCGTCGACGAAGTAGGCGTAATCCCCTTCAACCGAGAGCTTGCGGATCTCATACCCGGTCGCCTCGGCGTCATAGAGAATCGCGAGGCAGACAGTGCGGACGTTCATGCGATATATCCGTGCGGCATATGCTGGACCAGAATATGACGGGCATATATACGCACGCGCCTGTTACCACAAGTGCGTCTTTTGCAGACGTGCCATGCTGAGTAAATCGCGGCCCCGATATGCAGTTAACGAGCCCTAGCGTCGCCCAGATCACTTGAGTGCGAGGAGCCGCCGCATTTCTTCAGAGCCACGGCGGGCAAGGTCCATGTTCGCGGCGGCGATGAAGTAGGGGTTGAGATTGTCGCCGCCCTTGCCGTAGCGCAGCGGCGTCCCGTCGAGCGCCAGCACAGCGCCGCCTGCGGCCTCGAGTACGGCCTGGCCGGCCGCGGTGTCCCACTCGCACGTCGGCGTGAAGCGCGGGTAGAGCTGCGCCTCGCCACGGGCGACGAGGCAGAACTTAAGCGACGAGCCGACAGAGACGTCGTCAGTCACCTGAAACGTCTCGCAGAACCCCTCGAGCGCCTGATGTCCGTGCGAGCGCGAGGCGACGACCTTCACCGGCCCGTCGGTCGTCGTGTGCAGCGGCAGCCGTTCGTCGCGGGTGCTCATCTCGAACGCCCCGTCCGGCCCGCCGACAAAGGTGGCGCCCGTCGCCGGCGCGAGCACGACCCCGAGCACCGGCACGCCGTTCTCGACGAGCGCGATGTTGACGGTGAACTCGCCGTTTCGCTTCAGAAACTCCTTGGTCCCGTCGAGCGGATCGACCACGAAGAAACGCTGCCCCAGGGTCGTTACCACGCCCGCCGACACGCTTTCCTCAGCGAGAACCGGAATCCCGGTGCCCGCGAGCCGCGCGAGGATGATCTCCTCGGCGCGCTGGTCGGCGAGGGTGACGGGTGAGCCGTCCGACTTGGTTTCGGCGTCGAAATCGCCGAGGTACACGTCCATGATCGCCGCCGACGCCTCGCGGGCGGCAACAAGCATCAGGTCG
>JANXSI010000451.1 GCA_025352765.1 Devosia sp.
GGTTTCAAGAAGCGGCGCGGGCCGCGGTCATTCCTTGCCCGGCAACGCCGCATCGACCGCAGCCGGGATCCGCCGGAATCGCTCGCGCGCCATGACCACCAGCCCGGCGCCGACAATCACCGCGGCCCCGAGCAGCGAAACCGGGTCGATGACGTAGTGAAAGATCACATAGCTCAACAGGATGCTCCAGGGCAGCGAACTGTAGCTGAACGGCTGCAGGACGCTGGCAGGCGCACTCGAGAGCGCGAGGATCATGAGGCCGTGGGCCGCACAACCGGTGAACATGATGTAGCCGATGAGCAGCAGGGATCGCAGGTCGAGCGGCTGCCAGAAGAAGACGCCGACCACGCTCGATATCACCAGGCCGACGAGCCCGACATAGATGACGCTGGTCGCCGGTGAGTCCCCGGCCGAGACTTTTCGGGTGAGCACCATGTAAAGCGCGTAGCAGGTGCCTGATCCTACGGCGCACGCGGCCCCCCAGCCGAGCGGTACGCCGCCTGGCCTGACGATGATCAGCGCCCCGAGGAATCCCACCACGACCGCGGCGATGCGGAATATTCCGACCTTTTCGCCCAGGAGCGGCACGGCAAACAGCGTCACCAGCAGCGGATAGACCAGCGTGATCGACTGCGCCTCGGGCAGCGGTACGGTCTGCAGCGCCAGCACGAACAGCCAGATATCAACGATCAGCAAGACACCTCGCGCCACCTGCAGCCAGGGGTAGTTGGTGCGGAGCGCCTGCTTCAAGGGCCCCTGCCGCCAGGCCAAGAACAGCGCCAGCGCTGCAAACGCCCAGAACCGCATCATCGTCGTCTGGAACGGTGAAACCGTCTGGACGAGGTATTTGCTAGTAGCGTCCTGCGTCGCGAAGATCAGCGTGGCCGAGAGTGACAGCAGGACGCCACGCCCGACATTGTCCTTCCGCCCCGCAACGGCCTCGCTCATCGACGACATCACCTTCCGGCCAGCCCGCGCCGGGCGGCCCGCCTCTATAGGCCGGTGTCCGGCGCACGGGAAGTCGGCCCTTCCGGCGGCAGCCGCAATTTCCTATCTAGGGAAGCCCATGATCAAAGCCTCGAATCACCCCGCTCTCCCGCCGCGCACCGCTCTCGTCACAGGCGCCGCCGACCGCATCGGCGCGGCAATCGCCAAGCGGCTCGCGGCCGACGGCTGGCGTGTACTCGTCCACTATCGCACCTCTGCGGAACAGGCCCGTGCCACGGTTGCCGAGATTAGGGCTGCCGGTGGCGACGCCGCCCCCATCAAGGCCGACCTGACCAAGCGCGCCCAGCGCGCCCGGCTGATGGCGGCAGCGGCAAGGCCGTTCGGACCGCTCACCCTGCTCGTCAACAATGCCTCGCTGTTCGAGCGCGACTCGGTGTTCGACCTCGATGAAACGGCCTGGGACGCGCATTTTGCCGTTCACGTCGAGGCACCCGCCTTCCTCGCCCGGGATTTTGCGGCGCAACTGCCCGACGGCGCGCACGGCAACATCATCAACATCGTCGACGGACGAGTGCTGGATTTGAGCCCGGCATTCTTCAGCTATACGCTCAGCAAGTCGGCGCTTTGGACCATGACCCGCACACTGGCCCAGTCCTTGGCGCCCCGCATCCGGGTCAACGCCATCGCGCCCGGCCCGACGGTGGCGCCGCCGGGCGTCAGTCCCGCAGCCTACAAACGCCGCCAGGCTGAATTGCCGCTTGGCCGCGGCGCAAACCCCGACGAGATCGCAGGCGGCGTGCTGACGATCCTCGCAACGCCCAGCATGACCGGCCAGATGATCGCGCTCGATGGCGGCGAGCATCTCGAGTGGCCGGCGCGGCGCGGGCCCACCCCGCGGACAACAGCGAAATGACGGAATCCATTCAGGCCGGCGCCGAGGTCATCCGCGCCTTCGTCAAGACGCTTCCGTCGGCACCCGGCGTCTACCGCATGATCGATGAGAGCGGCGAGGTCATGTATGTGGGCAAGGCCCGCAGCCTCAAGGCACGCGTCACCAACTACACACGCCCCGAGGGACTAGAGGTTCGCCTGCAGCGGATGATCGCGGCGACCCGCACCATGGAGTTCGTGCGAACCGAGACCGAGGCCGAGGCGCTGCTACTCGAAGCCAACCTGATCAAGCGGCTGAAACCTCGTTTCAATGTACTGCTGCGCGACGACAAGAGCTTTCCTTACATTCTCATCGCCACCGAGCACGAGGCGCCTGAGCTCACCAAGCACCGGGGCACACGGCGGAAGAAAGGCGAATATTTTGGCCCCTTCGCCTCGGCGCTCGCGGTCAAGCGCACCATCACTTCGCTGCAGAAAGCGTTCCTGCTCCGAACCTGTTCGGACAGCTTCTACAAGGCGCGGACCCGCCCCTGCATGCTGCACCAGATCAAGCGCTGCGCGGCCCCCTGTACCGGCGAGATCTCGACCGAGGCCTATGGCCAGCTCGTCGAGGAGGCCAAGCAGTTCCTGACGGGCAAGTCCAAGTCTGTGCAGGACCACCTTCAGGCCGACATGAACAATGCTGCCGAGACGCTGGATTTCGAGCGCGCCGCGCTGCTGCGCGACCGGCTCTCGGCCCTGGCACTGGTGCAAAGCCAGGGTGATGTTGCGGCACGCGCGGTGGGCGAAGCCGACGTGTTCGCGGTGGCTCATGATGCGGGGCAGTTCTGCGTCCAGGTGTTCTTCTTCCGGGCCCACCAGAACTGGGGCAACTATGCTTACCGTCCCAAGGCCGACCCAACTCTAGCCGATGAGGAGGTGCTGGAGGCCTTCATCGGTCAGTTCTACGAGGATCGTTACAAGTCCGATCGACCCCAATGCCTCGTTAAATGTGCTGTATACGCGCGCCGATGCGCTGCCCAATATGCTGCAGGGTTACGATACTGTGGATGCTATCGCTCTGGGCGATATGCCTGTCGAAAACCTGACAGATGCACAGATTGAGGCGATTAAAGGATATGTGCGCGGAGGCGGCATCTTATTGATGACAGGCG